>JBBQIE010000048.1:0-9412 GCA_038324625.1 Anaerolineae bacterium
GCCCCGGCGGTGGCCTACAACTCCCAATCCGGGGAGTACCTAGTGGTCTGGTATAACGACCGCCCCGGCAATGACGACATTCAGGCCCAGCGCGTCTCCCGAGAGGGAGCCCGGCTCGGGAGCGGCTTCTTCATCTCCGGCGGTGCCGGGGCGGAGCGACGCTTCCCGGAAGTAGCCTACAACAGCCAGAGCAACGAGTACTTGGTGGTGTGGGCTCACGAGGCCCCCGGCGGGGTGAGCCGCCCCTGGATCCGGGCCCGGAGGGTGTCCGCCGCCGGGCAGGTGATCGGCTCCGAGTTCGACGTCAGCTCCCCCTCCTCCCTCTCCACCGACCTGGATCCGGCCGTCAGCTACGCCTACACCTCCAACAAGTACTTGGTGACCTGGAGCGAGGTCTTTCACCCCACCGTGACCCAATTCATCATGGGCCAGGTGGTCACCCCGACCGGGGCCCTGGACGGGAGCGCCGTCACCATCTCCCAGGGCACGGAGCTACGATCCAACCCGGACCTGGCCTATAACCAGAGCCGGAACGAATACTTGGTGGTCTGGGAGCAGAAGCCCCCGGGCACCATCACCGACGTCTATGCCCGCCGGGTGACCGGGAACGGCCAGGCCCTCCAGCCCGCAGCCATTCAAGTGGCCTACTACTCGGCCGACAGCACCCTCCCGAGGGTGGCTGCCATCTCCGGTGGGGCCTCGGACGGTCAGTACCTGGTGGTCTGGGAGCTTCACTATACCCCCACGGTGTGGCAGCTCTATGGCAAAGTGGTGCTGGGGGACGGGACCCTGCAGCCGACCTTCACTCTCGCCTACGGGGCCGACGAGCGGGCCCCGGCCGTGGCCGGCAGCCCTTCCTCCCGGCAATACCTGGTGACCTGGAAACGGCCGACGGAGCCGCCTTTTGCCTTCGACTACGTCGCCGGGCAGGCCCTTACCGCCGGAGGCACCTTGGTGGGCGTGCCCAGGGGCCTCGGGGGCATCTTCATCGAGCGGCCGGACGTGGCTGCCGGCCCCAATGGGGATTTCCTAGCGGTCTACGACGACAGCACCCTAGGGGCCACCAGCCGCGACGTCTACGGGCGTCTGTGGGGGAACCGTACTCGGCTCCGCTGGTGTTGAGGAACCTGCGCTAGGCGCGAGAGTACGTTTGGATCGCGAACGACACGAAAGGTTGTCGTTTTGGGCAGACCGCGCTTCTCGTGCCTCAGTAGTATCGAGGTTGATGGAATAGGGATGGAGGTGGTAGCGATGTACCGGCTTCAGGTTGAGCTGCCCGATAACTTGCGCCAGTCCCTAGAGCGGGCGGCGGCTAACGCCGGCAAGACCCCGGAGGACTGGGCCGGCGATATCCTGCGCCGGCAGTTGGGCCAACGCGACCAGCGCCTGCGGAGCCATTTCGGAGCGGTCAACCTCGGGGCTCCCACCGGAATGGACAACGAGAGTATCGAGGCCGATCTTGCCCGCGCCTATGCCGACACGGGCGACTAGCAGCCGTGCTCCTAGACACCTCAGGGCTGCTCTGCCTACTCCACCTTGCTGAGAAGCAACATGGGTCGGCGGTGGCACTATTCAATGCCAGGCAACCCAAACTGACTCACTCCTATGTGCTGGCGGAATTCGTCGCCTTGGCACAGGTGCGGCGCGTACCGCGACAGGCGGCTCTGGCTTTCGTGGAGGCTTTGCAGGACAGCCCAGAGGTAGCCGTCATCTATGTGGATGAGCGCTTGCACCGTGCCGCGGTTCAGCTTCTGCGAGAGCGCTTCGACAAGACCTGGTCCCTGTGCGATGCCGTCAGCTTCGTCCTGATGCAGGAATACGGCGTCACGGAAGCCCTGACCACCGATCACCACTTCCAGCAAGCAGGATACGCTCGGTTGCTGTGATTCCCACTGTTCGGGAAGCTGCCAGATCCTAGAGGTTCTCGATCCCCTTAGGGTCCGGTCCGGCTTCGGAGGCATGTCGTTATCGTGAATCTTACCCCGGCCATGGAACAGATACAGTCCATGATCGCCAGCTTCGTGAAATCCCTCCCGGGGCTGGCGGTTTCGCTGTTCGTCTTCGTGCTCTTCGTTCTACTGGCTCAGGGGGTGGAGGCGTCGGTGACCCGGGTCTACGCCCGAGTGCAGGACAGCCGCTACGTGTCCAAATACTACCGCCAGAGGCAGAACGTGGGGCTGCTCCTGGGGCGGCTGTCCTACTGGGGAGTGGTTTCTCTGGGCCTCCTGGTGGGGATGGTGATCCTTTTCCCCCGCTTCTCCCCCGCCCAGGCCATTCAGTTGTTAGGCATCGGCAGCGTGGCCATCGGCTTCGCCTTCCGGGACATCCTCCAGAATTGGCTCTCCGGTATCCTCCTGCTGCTGCAGGAGCCCTTCCACATCGGAGACCAGATCGTGGCCGGGGCCTTCGAGGGCACGGTGGAGAACATCCACACCCGCGCCACCACCGTCCGCACCTACGACGGCCGGCGGGTGATCATTCCCAATACCTACCTCTACACCAATTCCGTCACCGTCAACACTGCCTTGACCCGGCGCCGCCAGGAGCAGGATTTCATGGTGGCGCCGGACACCGACATCCCCCAAGCGAAGCGCTGCCTGCTGGAGGCGGTGCGCCAGGTGGAGGGAGTGATGGCGGAGCCGGCCCCTGAGGTCATCGTGGTGGGCTTGACCAAGAACGGGATCAGCCTGCGGGCCCGATGGTGGTTCACCCCGCCCCGGCATCGGAACGAACTCCACGTGCGAGACCGAGTCCTCACGGCCGCCAACGAGAGTCTGTCCGGGAATGGGGTGCAGTTGACGGGGTAGGGGTAGTCGGTCCCCGGGGCTCATCTCTCCCTCTTCGCTAGACAGCGCCGGCGAATGTGCTATCCTCAGGATCAATCGCCGTTACGCTCACCCAGTGTGCCCCTTCAGTGTTGGATCGGAGAGTGATCATGGCACCCTTCCGCGATCGCACCCACGCCGGTCAGGTCCTGGCCGAGAAGCTGGCGCCCTACGCCGGCCGCGACGACGTCATCGTCCTCGGCTTGCCCCGCGGTGGGGTGCCGGTGGCCTACAAGGTGGCGAGGGCCCTAGGCGCGCCAATGGATGCCTTCATCGTCCGCAAGCTGGGGGTCCCAGGGCAGGAAGAGTTGGCCATGGGGGCCATCGCCGGCGGGGGAGTGCGGGTACTCAATCCGGAGGTGGTACGCCTGGTGGGCATCACCCCGGCCCAGATCGAGGCGGTGGCGGAGAGAGAGGGGCGCGAATTGGCCCGCCGGGAGCGCCTCTACCGGATGGATCGCCCTCAGCCGGACCTCACCGATCGAATCGTCATCCTGATAGACGACGGGCTGGCCACCGGGGCCACCATGCGGGCGGCCGTGGCCGCCGTCCGCCAAGCCCATCCGGCCAAGATCGTGGTAGCCGTGCCCGTGGCTCCCCCGGAGACCTGCCAAGAGCTGGCCGCCGAGGCGGACGAGGTCGTCTGTGCCCTCACCCCCGAGCCCTTCTACGGCGTGGGCCTGTGGTACGATCAGTTCGAGCAGACCAGCGACCAGGAAGTGCGGAACCTGCTGGCACGGGCTACCGATGAACCGCCTGACCGGTAGGGTCGCAGTTCCAAGAGTACCAGTATTTCACGCTCAGTGCCCTTAGTAGGGACATCGTAAGGAGGACCATTAGTGAAGAGGACTTCACGACGCGGGGATGAGGAGGACGTGGTCCTGATCCCGGCCGACTCCGCCTCCCTGGAGGGGGAGTTGGAGATTCCCGAGGGCGCCGAGGGGATCGTCTTGTTCGCCCACGGCTCCGGCAGCAGCCGGAGCAGCCCCCGCAATCAGCAGGTGGCCCGAGAGCTGCGGGCCGGCGGCCTGGCCACCTTGCTCATGGACCTGCTGACCCGCGAGGAGGAGGCGGTAGACATCCGCACTCGCCAACTCCGCTTCAACATAGATCTCTTGGCGGAGAGGCTGGTGGCGGCCACCGATTGGCTCCGGGAGAACCCGGAGACGTCCGACCTCAAGATCGGCTACTTCGGGGCCAGCACCGGCGCCGCTGCCGCCCTGGTAGCGGCGGCCCAACTGCCGGACGAAGTCGCCGCCGTGGTCTCCCGCGGGGGGCGCCCCGACTTGGCCAAGGACTATCTGCCCGACGTCCAGGCCCCCACCCTGCTGATCGTGGGGGGGGAGGACCTGCTGGTGATAAACTTCAACCAGGGGGCTCTCTCTCGCATGAACAACGTCCGGGAACTCCACGTCATTCCCGGTGCCGGGCACCTCTTCGAGGAGCCGGGGGCCATGCAGCAAGTGGCCGGCCTGGCCCGAGAGTGGTTCCGCCACTATCTGACCACCAGGGAGTAGTGACCGGTGGATAGTGCGTAGTGGATAGTCGAGGATAGACATGGAACACGATCACGATCACCGACATGAGAGTCAGCGGCGCCTGATCTTGGCCATGGGGATCACCGGGGTCATCTTCATCGCCGAGGTGGTGGGGGGCTGGCTCACCGGCAGCCTGGCCCTGCTCTCCGATGCCGCTCACGTCTTCCTGGACGTGCTGGCCCTGGCCATGAGCTACGCCGCCATCCGCCTGGCCTCCACCCCGGCCGATGACCGCCACACCTACGGCTACCATCGCATCCAGGTCATGGCCGCCCTGGCCAACGCCGCCACCCTGGTAATCGTGGCCCTGGGCATCTTCCGGGAGGCGATCGTGCGTTTCTCCCACCCCACGGAGGTCATCGCCGGGCCCATGCTGGTGGTGGCGGTGGTCGGCCTGGTGGGGAACGTCATCTCCGCCCTGGCCCTGCATGGACATGACCGAGAGGACATCAACGTCCGCGGGGCCTTCCTGCACGTGCTGGGGGACGGATTGGCCTCAGTGGGGGTGGTGGTGGCCGGCGTCCTCATCCTCCTCACCGGCCAGACCGTCATTGACCCGATCGTCAGTATCCTCATCGGGCTGATCGTGGCCTATAGCTCCATCGGGCTGCTGCGGGAGTCGCTGCACGTCCTGAGCGAGGGGGTGCCGGAGGGCCTCTCGGTGGCCGAGATCGCTCAGGAGATGAACGCCCTTCCCTGGGTGGAGGAGGTCCACGACCTGCACGTGTGGTCCATCGGCCCCGGGTTCACCTCCCTCAGCGCCCACGTGGTCATCAACGCCCAGTCGCTGCCCGAGGTCCAGGAGGTGATGGCGGCCCTGAGGGACCTATTGAGCGACAAGTTCGGCATCCAGCACCGAACCGTCCAGGTGGAATGGACCAATTGCGGCGAGGGGCAGTTGACCTGCTATATCCCCGAGGTGCCCTCGAAGTAGCGAGGGTCCGGCTCAGGACCTTCTGCCACCGCACTGGAAACCGCGAAAGGGCATCACCCCCCGGCGATGTGACGGAGGAGGCGCAGGGTCATGGCGGCGTCGGCCAGGGCGTCATGGCCCCGGAAGAGCCCGAGGCGGCAGTCTTGGGCCGCCCGAGTCAGGCTATGCCAGCGGTAGGAACGGTGCCGCGAGTCCCACACCCCGGCGTGCTCGGCGTAGAGCTTCATGACGCAGGCGCTTGCCGGGGGCCTCAGCCGGACCCGCCAGGCCCGCGCCGTCTGGGCCAACAGGCGAAGATCGAAGTCGGCGTTGTAGGCGCACACCAGCCGGGAAGCGAGCAGGGGCGCCAGCTCCCGAAGTACCTCCGCCCCGGTGGGGGCATCCCGGACGTCGGCATCGGTGATGCCGTGGATGCGAACCACCTCAGCGGGGATGGGCCGGGTGGGCCGGACCAGGGAGTGCAGGAGCACCTCGCCCAGGCTATCAATCACCGCCACCTGCACGATCTCGTCTCTCCCGCTCAGGCCGGTGGTCTCCGTATCCATGATCAGGGGCTCCTGATCCAGCCAGGCCTGGGCCTGGGCGGAGGGGGAACCTAACCCCCCAGCGGTCGGAGAACCTAACCCTCCAGCGGCAGACGCTGCGCTTCTGCCTATTACCCCCTTCCCTACGAAGGAAGGGGGAGTGACAACTCCCCTCTCCCACGCATGGGAGAGGGGCCGGGGGTGAGGGCTCTCCCGCTCACACATTGAAGCGAACCTGAATCACGTCGCCGTCCTGCACCACGTAGTCGCGGCCTTCCTGGCGCAGTTGGCCCCGCTCCCGGGCGGTGGCCAGGGAGCCGGCGGCCTGGAGGTCGTCGAAGGAGATCACCTCCGCTCGGATGAAGCCCTTCTCCATGTCCCCGTGGATCTTCCCCGCCGCTTTGAGGACGCTGGTCCCTCGGTGCAACTCCCAGGCCCGCACTTCCTTGCCTCCCACCATGGTGAAGAAGGTGATCAGGTCGAGGAGCTCGTAGGCGGCACGGGCCACCGCCAGCAGGCCGGACCGAGCCAGGCCCAGCTCCCGCCGGTACTGGTCCGCCTCTTCCCGGTCCCACTCCACCAACTCCGCTTCCAACTGGGCGGAGACGGCCAGCATCGCGTCCTCCCCGGCGGCCGCCTCGAACTCCCGGCTGACCTCGGCCACTCGGTCCAACTGGTCCTCGCCCAGGTTAAGCACGTACAGGCGAGGCTTTTCCGTCAGCAGGAAGAGCTGATCCAGCACCTCCTGCTCGGCCTCGTCCCTGGTGAAGTCCCGCGCTCGGCCCCCTTGATCCAGGTGCTCGGCCAGTCGCTCCAGTAGATCCAGCTCCCCGGCGTAGTCCCGCGGACGGGCTTTGGCATCGGCGCGGGTCTTCTCCAGGCGCCTCTGCACCGAGCCCAGGTCGGCGAGGATGAGTTCGACATCCACCGTCTCCACGTCCGCCGCCGGGTCCACTCGCCCGGCGACGTGGGGCACCTCGGGGTCGTCGAAGGCCCGCACCACCATGGCCACCGCGTCCACGGTGCGGATGTGGTGCAGGAACTGGTTGCCCAGGCCCTCCCCCCGGTGGGCCCCCCGCACCAATCCGGCGATGTCCACGAACTCCACCGTGGCCGGGACGGTGCGCTCCGGCTTCACCCTCTCCGCCAGCCAGGTCAGGCGGGCGTCCTCCAGGGGCACCACCCCCACGTTGGGGTCAATAGTGGTGAAGGGATAGGGGGCCACCGCCGCCCCCGCCCGGGTGAGGGCATTGAACAGGGTGCTCTTGCCCACGTTGGGCAGGCCGACGATGCCGATGCGGAGGCCGGAGTGGCCGCTTGCTTGGCTCATGGTCGCCTCACCTCTCAAAATCCAAGGGCACCTCGTGACGAGGAAGCCACAGGCAGAACCGGCTGCCGCGGCCGGGCTCACTCTCCACCCACACCCGGCCCCCGTGCCACTCGGCGATGGCCTTCACCGTGGGCAGGCCCAGGCCATGCCCGGGGACAGCCGGTATCTCGGAGGATTGGACCCGGTAGAAGCGGTCGAACACTCGCATCTGGTCCGCCGGAGAGATGCCCACCCCGGTGTCGGTGACGGCGATGAGCACCCCCCCGTCCTGGTGCGTCGCCTGGACGCCGATGGTCCCGCCCTTGAGGGTATACTTGACGGCGTTGTCGAGCAGGCAGGTGATGGCTAGGATCAGAAGGTTACGATCGGCCTCCACCATGGGTGGAGGGGATGGAAGAGAGAGGAGGAAGTTGTGCTCCTGTCTTTCGATCTCCCGGGCCAAGTAGGCGCGAGCGGTCTCGATGGCCGCCGCCAGGCTGCACCGCTCCAGAGTGGCGCCCTCTCCCAGCTCGATCCGGTTCAGGTCCACCAGCGTTTCCAGCATCTCCAGGACCTGGTCCACCGCCTGGACGATGTGCTCCGCCAGGCTCTTCTGCTCGACATTCAGGGGACCGACCGCCATCAACATGTCGGCGTAGGTGCGGGTGGAGCGCAGCGGGTTGCGCGCGAAGTTGACCAGGGTGGAGGCCAATTCCGCCTGGGCCCGTTCCCTCTCCTTGAGCTCGGAGATCTCCCGCAGGACGATGACCCTCCCCACGCTGCCGCCGTCGGTGAGGGCGATGGAGGAGATGGCGGCGTAGTAGTTGGTGCCGTCCTCGAGATGTATCTCCCGCGTCTGGGAGAAGTCGCGGGGGGAAGGCTCGAAGAGCATTCGCATGGAGACGTCTTCGATTACTTCCGTCAGCATGACCCCGGGGCGGTAGCCTTCCGGGCCCAGCAAGTGCTCCGCCGCCGGGTTGGCGAGGACCAGGCGGCCCTCACGGTTGACCACGATGATGGGATCAGTGGTGCCGGCCAGGACGGCGCGCAGCCGCCCCCGCTCGCTCTGGGCCTCGGTGAGCAGGCGGTTGTTCTCGAAGACCACGGCGCTCTGGGCCCCCAGGGTGGAGAGCAGTCGCAGGTCCTGCTCGTCGAAGTGCCGCCGATCGGCGTAGAGGGTCCACATCACCCCCACGTGGCTCTCGCCGGTGGCCAGGGGCATACAGACGGCGGCCCGGACGTCGGTGGCCAGGGGAGAGCCGGAGGCGCTCCGGAAGTAGCGGGCCACGCTCCGCACCGGGATGGCCCGGCCCTGGTTCTGGGCCTCACGGGCGATGTGGGCCATGCCCGGGAGGATGTCGGCCCAGGCAGTGAAGCTCCCTTCCTGAGCCACCGGCAGGCGCATCCCCTCCCGGTCCTCGACGCAGATGCAGGCCGCCACCGCCTGGGAGCCGTTCATGGCCGCCCGGAGGATGGGCTGGAAGGACCAGTCCTGGCTGGCGGACACCGATTGGGTCACGTCCAGGAGCATCACCAGGTCGGAGAGACGCCGGTGCAGGGAGAGGCGCATCTCCTCGAAGGACCGCCCGAGATGTCCGATCTCGTCATGACCTCCGACTTCCACCGGCACGTTGAGGTCGCCCGCGGCTATCTCCCCGGCGGTGGCGGCCAGCTTCAGGAGCGGCTGGGAGTAGCGCCAGGCCCCGAAGAGGACCAGGCAGGTGCCCACGGCCGCCAGGGCGGCGGTCAGCACCAGGCTGGGCAGGGCCAAGTCCAGGGCCAACTCCAGCACCACCTCGCTGGGGATCTCGATGACCACCCACCAGGGGTAGCCGGCCACCGGTAGGGAATAGACGACGTGACGAATGCCGCCGCTGTCCGGGGCATCGTAGGCGGCCCCGGTGGCGGTGGGGAAGTGGCGGGCGTAGCGGGGCCGGGCGTCCCAAGCGGTAAGCACGGTGCGAGGGTCGGAGTGAGCCACGATCCGCTGCTGCTCGTCCACCACGAAACCATTGCCGGCATCCACCGTCCACTGAATATCGGTGATGACGTCCTGCCAGGCCGGGCTCCGGGCCGGGTTCATGCGCCCGAGGAGCCGGCCCTGGGGCCCGGCGGCGGATATGAGGGTGACCAGCGGCTCTCCATCCTCCCGGTACACGGGGGTGACGGCCAGGGAGGCGGGGTCCAGGTTGGCCAACACCTCCTGCTCGATGGCGGTGAGGCTCCAGTCGGCGCCGTCGGGGGCGGCGCTCACGATCTCCCCGCCCTCCACCAGCAGGAGG
>JBBQIE010000049.1:0-9362 GCA_038324625.1 Anaerolineae bacterium
CCAGCCATAGCATGTGTGTCAAACTGATGCTGTTGGGGGCGAGTTCCGGTTCTCGATCAGACTCACGCCCGTCATGCTGAATGGAGCGCTCTTCAGCGGAGTGAAGCATCTCGTCCACGCGAGGTGAGACCCTTCGTTGCACTCAGGGTGACGGCTTCGAGGTTCTGAGGGCTGATTCTGCCCCGGACTTGAGACACACCCCCGGTGAAAGGCGGTTTGCTCCCCTCTCCGGCGGCCTCCTATAATGAGCGGCGGTGCCGGAAGCCGGTTCGTGGTGGTTCGGCGCCCGTGACGCATGAAAGCGCTTCTGGAGGTCAGGTGCGTACAAGCACTTGGCGGGTTTTCGCCGCCATCATCGCCATCTTCGTTGTCGCCGCCTGGGTAAGCTGGCCGGCGAACCCCGGGATCCACCTGGACCTGGGACCGATCCACATCCACCGAGACCTCCAATTGAAGCAGGGGCTCGACTTGCGCGGCGGCCTGAGCGTCCTGCTGGCGGCCGACGTCCCGTCCAACGAAACGGTCTCGCGGGATTCCATGGCCGCCGCCCGGGTGATCGTCGAGAACCGGGTCAACGCCCTGGGTGTCACCGAGCCTCTGATTCAGCTTCAGGGGGACCGGTACATCGTGGTGGAACTGCCCGGCATTCAAGACCCCGATGCTGCCGTGGCCGCCCTGAAAGGGACTGGACTGCTGGAGTTCGTGGACGCCGGCACCACTCGGATACCCCAGGGGGCACTGATCCACACCAGCTACCGAGAGGAACTGGGGTCAGCGGTTCCGGCCGAGGGTGAAACCCTGGAGTATTTCCAGCCGGACACCGTGTATCCGACGGTGTTCACCGGCAAGGATATCGCCGGCGCCGGGGTGGACACCAACCAGATGGGCGGATTCGAGGTGGCCCTTACCTTCAGTTCCGAGGCCGCCGGTCGCTTCGCGGACTACACTCGCAACAACGTGGGCAGGATACTGGCCATCGTTCTGGACGGGCGGGTTCTCAGCTCGCCCAGCATCGAGAACGCCATCCCCGATGGGAAGGCTCGTATCACCGGCAGCTTTACCCTTGATGAGGCTCGTGCCCTCTCCATCCAGCTCAAGTACGGCGCTCTACCGGTTCCGCTGGCCGTTGAGGAGACGCGGGCGGTGGGCGCCACCCTGGGGCAGGACTCGGTGCAGAAGAGCGTGCGGGCCGGGATCGTCGGCCTGTCGGTGGTGCTCCTGTTCATGATCGTGTACTACCGGGTTCCGGGAGTGCTCGCCAGCCTGGCACTCATCACCTACGCCCTCATCAACCTGGCCCTCTACAAGACCATCCCGGTCACGGTTACCCTGCCGGGGATCACCGGATTCCTCCTGTCCACCGGGATGGCGGTGGATGCTAACATCCTCATTTTCGAGCGGATGAAGGAGGAGCTTCGGTGGGGTCGGCCCCTGGGCAGTGCCATTGAAGCGGGGTTCAACCGGGCCTGGACCAGCATTCGAGACTCGAACCTGTCGGCGCTCATCACCTGTGTGGTCCTGTTCTGGTTCGGCTCCAACTTCGGTGCCACTCAGGTCAAGGGCTTCGCCGTCACCCTGTTCCTGGGAATCCTCACCAGCATGTTTACCGCCATCACCGTCACTCACACCCTGGTCCGGGTGGTCTTCCACTTCGGCGGGGACTGGCTGCGTGAGCGCCATTGGGCCCTCGGTGCCTAAGGCCAAGATGGGAGACCAACCGCGATGATTGACATCATAGGCAAGAGACGATGGTACTTCCTGATTTCCATTATTATCATAGTGCCGGGCCTGGTGGCCATGATCTACTCCACCATTCAGTACGGCTCGCCGGTCAAGCTTAGTATAGACTTCACCAGCGGTTCCCTGCTGGAGCTTCGCTTCCAGGATCCAGTGCCTCCCGCTGATATCCGTTCCGTCTATGCCGAGGCCGGGTTTCTCGATACCTCGGTGCAGTCGGCCGACGACGGGCGGACGGTCTTCATCCGCAGCAAGCAGATGGACCAGACCACTAAGCAGGAGATCGTGGCCCAGCTGGAGAGCCTTGTCGGGCCGGCGGAGGAGTTGCGCTACGAATCGGTGGGCCCAGTCGTGGGACGAGAGGTGACTAGAGCGGCGACCATCGCCGTGATCGTGGGGGCCTTCGCCATCCTGGCCTTCATCGTTTTCGCCTTCCGGGGAGTGCCGAACGCTTTCCGCTATGGGGTATGCGCCATCGCGGCCATGCTCCATGACGTCCTGGTGACCATCGGGCTGTTCTCCATCATGGGCCTGGTGGCGGGCTGGGAAGTGGATGCGCTATTCCTGACGGCGCTTCTGACCGTGGTGGGCTTCTCGGTGCAGGACACCATCGTGGTCTTCGACCGCATCCGCGAGAACATCCCCAAGCGCAGAGGCGAGCCCTTCGAGCTGATCGTCAACCGCAGCCTGCTGGAGACGCTTCACCGCTCCCTGGCCACCCAGCTGAACGCCATGTTCGTATTGGTAGCCATCCTCCTCTTCGGTGGGGCCACCATCAAGCAGTTCGTGGCTACTCTGCTGGTAGGCATGGTGAGCGGGACCTACTCCTCGATCTTCAACGCCGTGCCGTTGCTGGTGGTGTGGGAGAACGGCGAGGCCGGCGACCTGCTGCGGCGCCTGTTCCGTCGCCCGGTCCCCGCGAGCGGCTGATGACGTCTTTCTCGGGGCTGGTGGTTGGTCGCTACGGGGAGATCGCCCTCAAGGGCAAGAACCAGCCACGATTCCGTCGGCAGTTGCGCCACAACCTGGCCGAGTGTCTATCGCGGGCAGGAATAGAGGCTCAGGTCCAGGAGACCGGGCGGCGTCTACATGTCCGCACCGATGACCCCGAGGCGGCCGCCCAAGCCCTCACTCGGGTCTTTGGCCTGACCTCACTGAGCCCGGCGGAACCAGTCCCCACCGATATGGCGGCCATCGAAGGCGCCGCTCTACGGCAGCTTCAGGAAGACGGGATGCGCCCCGGGGACACTATCCGAGTGGCGGCCCGCCGCGCCTTCAAGGGGTTTCCTCTCACTTCGCCCGAGATCAACCGCGCTGTCGGTGAGTATCTGGTGGGTGAGACCGGGGCGGGTGTGGACCTCTCCGATCAGGCGGACCACACCGTGGGGGTGGAGGTCCACGAGGACCACGCTCTCGTGTATGCCCGGGTGATCCCGGGGGCCGGCGGCCTGCCGGTGCCCATGGCCGGACGGGTGGTGGTGCTGATGTCGGCCGGGCTGGACTCCCCGGTGGCGGCCTGGATGATGATGAAACGGGGCTGCGCCGTCATCCCCCTGCATTTCGCCGGTGATGACGAGGGGACCGACCGCTTTCGGGCCATCTGCGAGGTGCTTCAGGAGTGGTCCCAAGGCTGGCGGATCGAGCCCATCATTGTGTCCCACCGCGAGGCCCTGGAGGACGTGAGCCGCCGGCTGGTGGATTGCCAGGCGGACCGGTGGACCTGCCTCTTCTGCAAGAGAGCCATGATCGCCGAGGCCCAAGCGGTGGCGCGGCAGCACCACGCCCACGGCATCGTTCTCGGCGACTCGTTGGGACAGGTGGCCAGCCAGACCCTGGAGAACATCCGGGTCATCTCCAGCGGGGCGGAGTACCCCATCTACCGGCCCCTGATCGGGGTGGACAAGGTGGAGGTGATGGCCTTGGCCCGCAAGATCGGCACCTACGACCTTAGTGCCCAATCCCAGCCCGCCTGCCCCTACCTGCCCGACCGGCCCCTGACTCAGGCGTCGTTCGACAAGTTCCTGGCCCTGCAGGAGCACCTGTCCGGCCTTGCATCGGACGAGACCTAGTCGCTGTAGCTCGTGGCTCAGCTCGGACCGCGGCCTCAGACCACCTCGACGGCGGGACCGCCGCCCTCACGCACTTCCCCTACAGGCCAGGCGCCTATCCCTTTTCGTGAGCACGCCTCCAAGTAGGCCCGCGCCTCCGCGGGGTCCAACGACAGCAACAGGCCTCCCGAGGTCTCGGGGGTGAATAGCAGCAGCCGGGTTCCGTCCTCGATCTCGGGAGCGAAGACGGTATCCTTGGCGAAAGCGGCCTCATTGTTGTTGGAGCCGGCGGGGAAGAGCCAGTCGGCGGCGTAGTCCCGCGCACCGCTCACGAACGGAAGATCGTCTAGTCGGAAACGAAGGCGCACACTGCTGTGCTTGGCCATCTCCGCCGCGTGGCCGAGGAGGGAGAACCCGGTGACGTCGGTGGCAGCGTGAACGCTGAATGCGTCCGCCGTTTCGGCCGCCTCTCGGTTGAGGGTCATCATCGAGGCCGAGGCCTCCTCGATGTCGGCTGGCGAGGCGAGGTCGGCCTTGAGGGCGGTGGTCACCATACCCACGCCCAGAGGCTTGGTGAGGACGAGGTGATCCCCGGGCCGAGCCCCGGCCTTGGTCCAGATGCGGGATCGGTCGGCTAGACCCATCACCGCCAGGCCGAATATCGGCTCCGGTCCCTCGATGGTGTGCCCGCCGGCCACTACCCCGCCCGCTTCGGCCACCTTCAGGCCCCCGCCGCGCAGGATCTCGGCCACCGTGTGGTCGTCGAGGCATTCGGGGAAGACGGCGATGTTGAGGGCCAGGACCACGCGCCCGCCCATGGCGTAGACGTCGCTGCAGGCGTTGGCGGCGGCGATGGCCCCGTATACGAAGGGGTCATCCACCACGGGAGTGAAGAAGTCGGTGGTGAGAATGAGGGCCCTGTCATCGTCGAGGGCGTAGACGGCGGCATCATCCGGGTCGGCCAAGCCGACCAGGACCTCCGGGTATTCAGCTGAGGGGAACATCCCCATCAATGGGCGCAGGACCTGCGCCAGGGCCGCTGCCGGCCGCTTAGCCGCTCAGCCGGCGGCCTTGGTCATCGCCGTTAGGCGAGGACGGCGCTGGCTCTCGATACTGTTGGACATGCCTGTCTGGGCTCCCTGATGTGTGACGATGGTATTGCCTTTGTACTATGGTTGTCCTCTCGGCACAAACGCCCCTGCGGGTGGTTGCCGTCTGACGGCCAAGCCAGTGCGCCTTCAGCGAGGAACTTGGCCATTCCGGGGATTGACATCTTTGCCGCCGCTCTCCTACAATCGGCCCATGCCTTGGGGAGGTCGGTTGCCTTCGAGCCCCGCGCGGATCATCTTGGCCAGCGCCTCTCCGAGACGGCGGGAATTGCTGGCGCTCCTGGAGCTGCCGTTCGTGGTGTCCTCTGCCTACGTCAGTGAGGAGCCGCTCCCCGAGGAGTCGCCATGGGACATGGTGGCGCGTCTCAGTCTGGCCAAGGCCGCTGCGGTGGCCGCCGAGGAAGCGGGGATAGTGATCGGCAGCGATACCTCGGTGAGCCTCGCCCGCGCGGATGGTTGGCTGATTCTGGGGAAGCCGCGAGACCGGGAGGATGCCGCGCGTATGCTGAGGCTTCTGGGAGGTCGCGACCATGTCGTCCACACCGGCTACGCGGTGGTGGACACTCGGTCGGGTAGGGCGTCGCAGGGCTGTGTTGAGTCTCAGGTGAGAATGCGGCCCATCAGCGATATCGAGTTGGAGAGGTACCTGGATAGCGGGATCGGCGACGATAAGGCCGGCGCTTACGCGATTCAGGACCGGGATTTCGCCTTGGTGGAGGGGTTGGTGGGCTGTGCGGCGGCCACCATGGGCCTGCCGCTATGTGCCCTGGGGTCCGTCTTGCTGGGAATGGGTTTGCCGGTGGCCGCCAAGGATCGAGTGGCGGCGGGGTGCGCGGCTCTGACCGGCTTCGATTGCTGCTTGCATTCAGATGATGACTGCCCGGGATGGGGGATAGATGGCGAAGCGGATAGTTGACCTGGAGATCGCCCACCGGTTGCTGGGCGGGGGGCCGGTAACCCTGATTGTCACTCGCTATCGAGGTCGGGCCAACGTCATGGCGGCCAGTTGGCTGACACCTATCAGCATGAGCCCGCCCCTGGTCGCCATCGCCGTCCACCGCGACTGCCTTACCCACGACTTCCTGGATCGCACCGGCGAGTTTACCGTGAACGTTCCCGGGCGAGACCTGATGGAGAGAGTTCGGGATGCCGGTATGCTCAGCGGACACGATGTGGACGACAAGTTCGAGGAGATAGGGCTGGAAATGGAGGCGGCCGAGGCCATCAGCGTGCCGGTAGTGGTGGGTTGCCTGGCCAGTCTGGAGTGCTCCGTGCTCGATGCCTACGAGGCGGGCGATGACCACACCCTCTTCGTTGCCGAGGTGGTGGCGGCCCAAGCCGAGGAAGAGGCTTTCGACGATACCTGGCTCTTGGCCGACCCCGAGACCAAACCCCTGCATCATCTCGGGGGTCATGCCTATGCCGTGCTCGACCAACTGATCTCCGCCGAGCTGGGGGCGGAGGCAAGCTGATGGGAAGAGATCGCCGGGTGCGGGTTCTGTGCGTGGAAGACGACCGGGAGATGATCGAACTGATACGCCTGATCCTGGAACAGCAGGACTACGAGGTGCTGGGCTGTACCAGCGGCGGCCAGGCTCTAGCGGCGGCTCAGGAATCTCTGCCTGACCTCATCTTGCTCGACCTAATGATGCCGGGAATGGATGGCTGGGAGGTCTATCGCCGTCTGAAAGGTGACGCTCGGCTGGCGGCCATACCGGTGATCGTGGTGACGGCCAAGGCCCAGAACATAGACAAGATGCTCGGCTTGCACATCGCCAAGGTAGACGACTACGTTACCAAGCCCTTTGGGCCCCAGGAGCTGCTGGATCGCATTGGGAGCGTGATGCAACGGGTGTCCCGAGCCGACCGGGAGAGAGGCACCGCCATTCCTTGATGGCTCCCCGACATGCCCTTCTTCCTTGACGAGGGCGAGGGGGAGGGTCATAATCACGGGACTTCACGATCACCGCCGGTGCTTCGTGTCCGCACAGGCGAGAGACTCGGACTGGGCCGGTTGGGCCCTTGGGCCCGGGTTCGGCGGGCCAGACTGATTTGAGGAGTGGGGGATTTGCCGACGCTTTCCGCTGCGGTTCTTGAGCCATTCGTGCGCGACATTTTCGTGGCCGCCGGCACTCCGCTGAATCACGCGGAGCGGGTGGCCGCGTCTTTGGTGAAGTCCAACCTGGCCGGGCACGACTCTCACGGCATCATCAGGGTGCCTCAGTACGTGACCGCCATCAACGAGGGGAAGATCGAGCCGGCGGCCACCCCCTCGGTGGAGAACGAGGGCCCCTGCACCGCCCGGGTTAACGGCCACTGGGGCTGGGGCCAGGTTGCCGCCTGGGAGGCCACTCAACTGGCGATAGCGAAGGCCCGAGAGTCTCGAATCGCCGCCGTGGCCTTGTACCAGAGTAACCACGTGGGTCGGGTGGGCGAGTACGTGGAAGAGATTGCCCGCCACGACATGGTGGCCCTGGTGACACTCAACAACCATGGGGGGGCGATGCAGGTGGCTCCTTTCGGGGGCCGGGAGCGAAAGCTGTCGTCCAATCCCATCGCTTTTGCCGCTCCCACCGATGGCGACTCCCTATTGGTGGACATGACCTCCTCGGTAGTGGCCGAGGGGAAGATCCGAGTACTGAAGAATCAGGGCAAACCGGCGCCGGACGGGTGGCTGATAGACGCCGAAGGTCATCCTACCAACGACCCGAACACCCTCTATGCCGATCCGCCCGGGGCGCTTCTGCCCTTAGGAGGGTCGCTGGGGCACAAGGGCTATGGGCTGAGCGTGCTGATTGACGTCACCAGCGGGGCTCTGAGCGGTGGAGGCTGTAGCAGCCCCAACGCCAAGCGCATCGGCAACACCATGCTCATTGAGGCCATCCGGGTGGATGCCTTCACCGAGCGGGCGGAGTACTACGAACAGGTCCGCGAATTGGTGACCAGCCTGAAATCCTGCAAGCCGGCGGTCGGCTTCTCCGAGGTTCTGCTCCCTGGTGAGCCGGAGCGTCGCACCGAGCGCAAGCGGCGCCAGGAGGGCATCAGCATAGACGCGGAGACTTGGCACCAGCTTAGCGACGTCGCCAGGGGCCTGGGGGTAATGGTCCCGGCGTGAAGCATCGGGGTTGGGCGGGCCTGCGGGCCCGGTGTCCGACTATCCTTACGAGACGGGGGAGGTATTGACATGGTGGACCAAGGAGTGCCGGAGCCGATGTTCCCAATGCCGGGAGAGCCGGACGTCACGCCGAACGACAAGACCATGGCGGCGCTGGCCTACATCCTGCCTTTCATCGGGTCGGCCATCATCTTGCTCAGCGAGAGCAACAAGACCCGGCCCTTCCAGAGGTTCCACGGCATTCAGGGCCTGGGCCTGGGCGTGATCTACATCATCTGGCAAATCGTGGCCGTGATCATCGGGGCCATCCTGGGGGCGGTGACGGCGCTGCTGGCCTGCTGCGTTTCCTGGGTACTGCCGCTGCTTCCCCTGGTGCCGATGGTCTACTATGCCTATAAGGCCTACCAGGGCGAGACCTTCGACGTGCCCGTGCTGACGGACTTCATGGTCCAGCAGGGGTGGCTGCAGCGGGTGTAGCCCGACCGGTTCCGCGATTCGGATCATATAAGGGCGGCCGCGGGGAGTATTGCCCCGCGGCCGCCCTTCTTATTTGGCCGGTTCTTGGCGGAATGCCGATAGCGTCTACTGACCCAGGAGGGGTGCCGCCTGTTCCTGAACCTGAGTTAGGGCCTGCTCCACCGAGAGATCCCCGGAGTACACTCTAGCCATGGCCTGGCCCAGCCAGTTGCCCACGCTATCCACCCAAGTGGTCGGAGGAATGGTGTGGCCGATCTTCAGGGACTCCAGGGCAGCGGCGGCGACATCGGGCCGGTTAGCGGCGGTGAACTCGTTGGAGTCAAGCACCGCCTGCACCGGGGGGATGTTCAGGGAGGGCGAGGGATGCATGGCCACGTAGGTCATCCACTGCCAGGCGGGCTGGAAGGCCTCGGTGCCGGCGCCGAGGACGTAGGTTCGCATGGAAATGAGGGTCATGCGCTGCACCCTACCGGGCTCGGCCACCACTCCCCAGTTGAAGGGCCACTCGATCCCCGAGAGGAGCCCGCCCCGCTCGGATAGAGGCCCGAACCACATGGCGCCTCGTTGCCCGACCACGGCCGACTCGAAGCCACCCAGTTGTCGCAACTCCGTGGGAGTGGGCATCACCCCCTGGCGGAGGGAGAGGCCCACGTACCAGTCCACGGCCTCGATGGTGGCCGGATCGTCGAAGCTGACCGACTTGGGGGCCACAAGGCTGTCCACCAGGGCGCCCCCGTTCTGATACACGAAAGGCACGAAGTCGGCCCGAGCCATGTCACCGATGATGCCGTATAGGGGAGGATCGGCGGTGGGGTCGGCGATGCGCTGGGCTGCCTCCAGCAGGTCGTCCCAGGTCCAGTTGTTGGTGGGGTAGGC
>JBBQIE010000050.1:0-9299 GCA_038324625.1 Anaerolineae bacterium
CTATCTGCTCATCAACCGTCGCGATAGCCTGGAAGAGACCGCCTGCCGTCTGGAGGCCATCATCACCGCCGAAAGGCTGCGCGTGCTCCGCGGCCGTCAGAGGATCGGCGAGGCTGATGTATAGGCCGCTCCGGCCACGGAGGATCGCATGACCGAGACCAACCGATCGGACGTTCGTCCGGCGCAATTCGCCGACGATCAGTGGTACCCGTCATCGGCGGCTGACCTTCGCCGGCGCTTGGCCGCCTTCCTGGCGGAGGCCCCTGACGCCGGGCTGGGGAGGCCGCTGGGTCTGGTAGCACCTCACGCCGGCCTCACCTTTTCCGGCGGGGTGGCCGCCTATGCCTACCGCCAGTTGCAGGGCCATCACTACGACCCGGTGGTGGTCCTATCCCCTCTCCACCGCCGGCCCCTGGGTCGCTTCGCCGTCACCGGCTATCAGGCCTACGCCACCCCCCTGGGACGCATCCCCCTGGCGGAGGATGTCATCGCCTCCTTGGATAGGGAGCTCACTCTGACTCGTCCCCGGCAGGACGACGAGCACTCCCTGGAGATCCAACTCCCCTTCCTCCAGTACGTTCTCGGAGACTTCGAGCTGGTGCCGGTGATGATGGGCGACCAGAGCCCGGCCGCCTGTGCCGAGCTGGCCTCCGCTCTGGTCAGGAGCCTGAAGGGCCGCCGACCACTGATCGTGGCCAGCAGTGACCTCAGCCACTTCCACGACTACAACACCGCCGTCGCCCTCGACCGCCTCATCCTGGACCGCATCGAGGCCTTCGATCCCGAGGGCCTGGCCCAGGACCTCGGGCTGGGCAGCGTCGAGGCCTGCGGCGGCGGGCCCATCGTGGCCATGCTCATGGCCTGCCGGGAAATGGGCGCTACTGAGACCAAGGTCCTCAAGTACGCCAATTCCGGCGACGTCTGGGTGGATCGGAGCAGCGTGGTTGGGTACGTCGCCGCCGTAGTCTCAAGTCCCCCTGAGAATCCCATGCCGCACGTCGTCATGCCGGAAGTCTATGACCACAATCCGTAGGGGCGAACCTTGTGTTCGCCCTCGGTGGCCGGGCGAATACAAGATTCGCCCCTACGAGTCGCCACCCAGTACGTCATGAGCAGTAAAGGCGTGGATAGGCCCGCTGGTGGCCCCCGGTACGCCGAGGTGGCCGTGGAAGTGCCGGCGCGCCCCCGGCTCACGGCGCAGACCGCCCCCGACTGGGCCTACTCCGAGGAGCCCATCGGCGGCACCTTCCACTACCTGGTCCCCGCCCCCCTCCAGGACCGGCTACAGATCGGCCACTGGGTCTGGGTCCCTTTCGGCTCCCGCCACCTGACCGGGATCGTGGTCGCCCTCGACACCCTTCCCCCGGAGGTGGACCTCCGGGAGATCAGCGACATCATAGACGAGAGGCCGGTGGTGGGCCCGGCCCAGCTACGCCTGGCCCAGTGGATCAGCGACTACTACCTGTCCCCCCTCTTCGATTGCCTCCAGTTGTTTCTCCCCCCGGGATCGTCGCCCCGCTCCAAGGCGGTCTACCGCCTGGTCCAGCGCGGAGCCCCGAGGCTCTCGGACCGGCAGAGGCAAGTGGTCGAAGTCCTGGAGGCCGGCAGCGAGCTCTCCGCCGGCGAGATCGAGGATCAGATTCGGCAAGACGCGGCGCTGGGCGGCTCCCGCCGGCTCAACCTTCCCACCACTCTGAGGTCCCTAACCACCCGCGGGGTGATCGTCAAGGCCTCGCGCCTGGCCCGGCCCCGCACCGGGCCCCAATACCGCGATTATGTCCGCCTAGCGGTAGAGCCCGACCGGGCGGTGAGGCTTCTAGCTCGCTCCCGGGCCCGCCACGCCTCCAGCCGCGTCCTGATAGCTCTGGCCGATGCTCAGGAAGTAGGGGACCCCTTCGTCCCCCTCGATCGGCTCCTGGAGGCATCCGAGGCCGACGAAGGGGCCATATCCCGCCTGGAGAAGGAAGGCCTTGTCTCCCGGCTACCCGCGGAAGTCCTAGTGGACCTCCGGCGACCTCCGGCTTCGTCGGAGCCCGCGACCCCCCCAACCGACCTGCCGGCCTGGTTCGGCTCCGGCCCTCGCACCCTGTCCGAGCTGACGGCCGCCGGCGCCGATCCCGCCGCCATCGCCCGGCTGGTGCAAGACGGCACTCTAGTGGAGCACGCGATCCCGGAGTCCGTGGCCCTGAACCTGTCCGCCGAGGAGGCCTGGGAGCGAGTGCTGGATTCGGCCAACATTACTGCCGTCCGCCGCGCCCTCCAAGTGCTCCTGGATCAGCCCGGCCTCCTCTGGCAGTCGGACCTGACCCGTCTGGCCCAGTGTGGCCGCGAACCAGTGGAGACCCTAGTCGAGGCCGGGGTGGCCCACCGGGAGACCCGGCGCTACTACCGGGACCCTTTCGTCCCCGGGCCCTTCGAGCCGGAGATCCCCGCCCGGCTCACCCCGGAACAAGACGAGGTCCTGAACCCCATCATCGAGAGTCTCGACCGCGCTGAGGGCGGCGCCTTCCTGTTGAAGGGAGTCACCGGTAGCGGCAAGACGGAGATCTATCTGCGGGCCATCGAGCACGCCCTGAGCCGAGGCAAGCAGGCCATCGTCCTCGTTCCCGAGATATCGTTGACCCCTCAGGCCCTGCGACGATATGGGGCTCGGTTCCCCGGTCGGGTGATGGTCCAGCACAGCCAGCTCTCCGATGGGGAGCGCTACGATCAATGGAGTCAGATTCGCGATGGAGCGGCGGACGTGGTCATCGGCCCCCGGTCGGCCCTCTTCGCTCCCCTGCCGGACCTGGGGCTGATCGTCGTGGATGAGGAGCACGAGCCCTCCTACAAACAGGATCGCCGGCCCTACTACCACGCCCGCGAGGTGGCCCTGAAGATGGCCAGGAATGCCGGGGTAGTCACCGTTCTCGGCAGCGCCACCCCCGACGTCTGCACCTACCGCGCCGCCGAGAGAGGGACCCTGGGCTTCCTCACCCTTCCGCACCGCTACGGCCCCAACGGCTCCCTGGAGATGCCCAAGGTCCAAGTGGTGGACATGCGCCGGGAGCTGCGCGAGGGACACACCGGCCTCCTGAGTCGGCCGCTGTTGGAGGCCCTGACCACCACTCTCGATCGGGAGGAGCAGGCCATCCTCTTCCTCAACCGCCGGGGGACCGCCACCTTCGTCATGTGCCGAGACTGCGGCTTCGTCTCAGAGTGCCCCAGGTGCGACCTGCCCCTGACCTTCCATTCCCGGGTGCCCTCCGAGCCCGAAGGCCCCGGGAGGGTGAGCCCGGCGCAGAGAGCGGTCGGCCGCCTCACCTGCCACCACTGCGGGCTCCAGGCCCCCCCGCCCACTCGCTGCCCGCAGTGTTCCAGTCCCCGGATCCGCTACTTCGGCGCCGGCACCGAGCGCCTGCAGTCCTACACTGCCGCCGCCTTCCCCCAAGCGCGAGTAGTGCGCTGGGACCGGGACACCACCCGCGGCAAGGGGGACCACGACGCCCTCCTCACCCTCTTCATGGAGCACCGGGCCGACATCCTCATCGGCACCCAAATGATCGCCAAGGGCCTCGACCTGCCCCTGGTGACCCTAGTGGGAGTGGTAGCGGCGGACACCGCCCTCTTTTTCCCCGACTACCGCGGGGGAGAGCGGGCCTTCCAGCTTCTCACCCAGGTGGCCGGTAGAGCCGGTCGGCGGAAGTTGGGGGGGCAGGCCATCGTCCAGACCTACCACCCCGATCACTACGCCATTCAGGCCGCCTCCCGCCACGACTACGAGGAGTTCTATGCTCGTGAGACGGAAAGCCGCCGTCGCCTGGGCTACCCTCCCTTCGGCCGGATGATCCGCCTGCTCTACGTCGGCAACAGCGCCCGCGAGGTCCAGGCGGCCGCCCGCGACCTGGGGGACCGCCTGCGCCTGCGCATCCGGCAGAAGGGCCTGCCGAACCTGGAGGTGCTGGGGCCGGCACCCTGCTTCTACGCCCGCCTGCAAGGGCGCCATCGTTGGCACCTGATCCTCCGCGGCCAAGGGGGTCAGGAGCTCCTCCGCGAGGAGCCCGTCCCCCCGGGCTGGCGGGTGGATGTGGACCCCTTGGACTTCCTGTAGCTCCGTCGAGACTGGGCGTAGGCGGGCGGATACTCGTAGGGGCGAACCTTGTGTTCGCCCTTGGTGGTCGGGCGAACACAAGGTTCGCCCCTACAGATTAGGGCCATGGGCTCCCGGTATGACACCACGAGCTAAGGATTCCCAGAATGAGAGTCCGACAACCGAGGCTTTGGGCAGCATCCTTTGCCTTTGCGCCTTGGCGTCTTGGCGTGAGATTCCCCTCCCCCACCCCCGAGCGGCTGCCGCTCTTGCCCGATGACAGGACAGCGCACCATACTGAGGGGCTAATCGAAGCTAGGCCGACGAGGTAAGCCATCTTGCGACGACCCCTGTTCCTGATCTTCCTGTTCGTGCTCGTGGACGTTCTCGGCTTCAGCCTGATACTGCCTCTGCTGCCCTACTATGCCCGCACCTTCGGGGCCTCGGCAGCCGTCGTCGGCCTGCTGCTGGCCTCCAACCCCGCCGCCCAGTTCATCAGCGCCCCCCTCCTGGGGAGGCTCTCCGACACCTACGGCCGCCGGCCCCTGCTCATCGTCTCTATCGTCGGCACCGTGGTCGGCTTCCTCATACTGGGATTCGCCAACTCCCTGCTGATCCTCTTCGTGAGCCGCATCTTGGACGGCTTCCTCGGGGGCAACACCTCCCTGGCCCAAGCCTACATCACCGACTCCACCGACGACGCCGGGCGGGCCAAGGGCCTGGGGATGATCGGGGCCGCCTTCGGGCTGGGCTTCGTGGTCGGGCCCGCCCTGGGCGGCGGCCTGAGCGTTTTCGGGTACGCCGTGCCTGCCTTCGCCGCTGCCGGGTTGGCGGTCATCAACCTCGTGGGCGTGGTCCTCTGGCTCCCCGAGTCCCTCACCCCGGAGAGGCGGGCGGCCTTGGCAGCTCGCCCTCGCCCTTCCCTGGGCCTATCGCGGGTGCTTCAGGTCTTTCGTCAGCCCTGCCTGGGCAGCGTTCTGGCCATTCGCCTGGGCTTCAGCTTCGCCTTCACCGCCTTCGAGGCCGTCTTCGCCCTCTACGCTCAGTACCGGCTCAAGCTCGATGCCCAGGCCACCGGCTTCGTCCTCACCTACGTGGGCGTGCTCAGCGTCCTGGTTCAGGGGGTGGCCGTGGGCTGGATGACCAAGCGCTTCAGCGAGAGCCGTCTCACCCTGTTCGGCTCCGCCCTCTTAGCGGTGAGTCTCCTCGGCTGGGCCTGGGCCCCCAATCTCCCCATGCTCCTGGTAGTCCTGGCGCCCCTGGCCCTGTCCGGGGGGCTTCTCAACCCCGTCCTCAGCAGCCTCCTCACCAAGTTCGCCCATCAAGATCAGGTGGGTGAGGTGCTGGGCCTCTCCACCTCCATCGGCAGCCTCACCCGGGTGATAACCTCTGCCACCGGCGGCTGGATGATCGGCAGCCTCGGCGCCTGGGCCCCCGGCCTGGCCGGAGGCATCCTCATGCTCGGGGTCGCTGCCTTCACCTACGTCCGCCTGCTCCCCTTGCCGGTGCCCGCCACCTCCGACTGCGACCGGGACTCAGCGCTCCCGGAACCGGCCCATCCCTAGGGATGCGGCCACCGGCATTCGACCGAAGGGCCGGTTCACGGTACCATGTGGCGAGGGAAACGTGGGACCGGCCTGACTCCGGCACCCTCTCCGAAAACACTCTCCACCGACAGCGAGGCGACCTCACGATGTATAGACAGGTGATCTGCCCGGCAACCGATCAGTACCCCCGCAATAGCGAGGCCGACATCGCCCTCCTCCCCGACGGCCGCCTCCTCCTAACCTACACCCGCTTCCAGGGAGGGGCCTCCGACTTCGACGGGGCCTCGGTGATCGGCCGCTACTCCAGCGATCGGGGACGGACCTGGTCCGAGGACTTCCCTCTCCAGGCCAATGACGGCAAGGTCAACTGCATGTCCCCCTCCTTGCTGGCCCTGCCCGAGGGAGACCTCCTACTCTTCTTCCTGCGCAAGAACTCCCCCGCCGATCTCCAGGTCCTGGTGAAGCGCTCCGGCGACGGGGGTAAGAATTGGAGCCAACCGACCCTGGTGACAGACGGGAACGGCTACTACGTCATGAATAACGCCCGCGTGGTGCGTCTGACCACCGGACGCCTGGTGGCCCCGGTAGCCCGCTGCGACGACATCAGCGGCCCCTGGGACGGAGCCGGGCACGAGACCGCCATGTGCTACCTCTCCGATGACGACGGCCAAACCTGGCACTCGCACCCGAATGCGTTGGACCTGCCCAAGCGGGGAGCGATGGAGCCGGGGGTGGTCGAGCGGGCCGACGGCTCTCTGATGATGATCCTCCGCTCCCAACTGGGTCACATCTACTACTCTCTGTCCAGCGACGCCGGGGAAGCCTGGAGCCCTCCTCTCATGTCCAGCTTGCTGTCGCCGGAGGCCCCGGCCACCATCGCCCGCGTACCCGGCAGCGACGACCTGCTGCTGATCTGGAACGACAACTACGATATCGGCACCGACCACGGCGGCATCCGCAGCCCTCTCCGGTCCACCGTCTCCAGCGACAATGGGCGCAAATGGTACCGCTATCGCACCCTCGAGGAGAACGCCGACCGCGGCTATGCCTACACCAGCGTCACCTTCGTGGAAGACGAGGTCCTGCTCACCTACTACGACCGAGGCCCGCAAGGCCGCATCTCGCTCGTGCTGCGCGCCGTTCCCTTGAGCTGGTTCTACGAGATGGAGGACTTCTCCCTGGTCCAGTCCCTGGCCGACGTGGGTGAGCCCGCCCCCATCGCCGAGTTGGGTTCCCGCGCCGTCGAGTCCTGACTGGCTTGGGACCTCACGCAAAGGCGCTCAAGCCGCAAAGCCATATTTGTCTCTTCTTTGCGGCTTATGTCCTGGTTCGAGTGAGGGCGGAATGGGATTAGGGTGGCCTGGGGACCGGCGCCCACGGAGGACGCGAGAGAGGGCGGGCGGCTGAAGGCGCCCGCTGAGGGCCTTCGGCCAGGGTAGAGGCCACACGGCTTTCTTGGCCGAAGGCCCTCAGCGGCGGGCTTCAGGCCGTCGCCTCCTGCTCCTGACATCACACGAACCAGGACACTTCTTTGCGTCTTGGCGTCTTGGCGTCTTGGCGTGAGACTCCCTTCCCGTGCGGTCTTCTGATACGAGGAGCAACCCGTGACACCGAGAGACAGAGTGGAAGCGGCCCTAAGAGGGGAGCAGGCCGACGTGGTTCCCTTCACAGTCTACGAGCGCAAGCTCCCCACCAGCGAGATTGAGAGGCGGCTGCGCAACGACGGGCTGTGCATTCTCATGCGGTCGCCCGGATACCGGGCCGTCCATTCCGAGGTGACCCAGGAGCAGACCCACTTCACCGGCCCCGACGGGAGCACTCACATCCGCACAGTGGTCAGGACCCCGGTCGGCACGTTGACGGCCCTGGATCGCCCGGCCGGCTTCACCTCCTGGCACGAGGAACGCCTCTTCAAGGGACCCGACGACTACGAACCCCTGGAAGCCATGATCCGAGACCGAAACTACCGGCCGGACTACGAGACCGTGTCCGAGCTTCAGGACCTACTCGGGGGCGACGGCTTCGTCCGGGCCAACATCGGTTACTCCCCTCTGCAGGAACTGATCTACCGTCTGATGGGGCTGGAGGAGTTCGCCATCCAGTGGGCCGATAACCGAGACCGTCTTCTGCGCCTGTACGACGCCCTCACCGAGGATCGGCGCAAGATCTACCCCCTCGTGGCTCAGTCCCCGGCCCTGGCGGTCAACTACGGGGGTAACGTTGCCCCCGAGGTGGTGGGAGTGGATCGCTTCGAGCGGATGATTCTGCCCCACTACAACGAGGCCGCCGAGGTGCTGCACCAGCACGGCAAGCTCATCGGGGTCCACTTCGACGCCAACACCCGTCTCCTGGCCCCCGGTATTGCCCGCTCCCGGTTGGACTACATCGAGGCCTTCACCCCGGTGCCCACCTGCGACATGACCGTGGCCGAGGCCAGACAGGCTTGGCCGGACAAGGTGCTCTGGATCAACTTCCCCTCTTCCACTCACCTGGAGAGTATCCCGGCCATCGAGGACATGACCCGGCGCCTGCTCCGGGAGGCGGCCCCGGGAGACCGGTTCCTCATCGGCATCACCGAGGATATCCCCCCGGACCGCTGGCAAGGCAACCTGGCCGCCATCCTGGGCGTCATCAATCAAGACGGACGACTACCGATCCAGACCTAGCCCAGCGATCTATCAGGGTCGCCCTGCCCAAAGTCCACTGGAGTCCACCCCAGCCACCTGGAGGGTCCACCCATGCTGGAGTCGCTGAGACAATCGGTCCACGAGATGAACCTCATGCTGCCCAAAGCCGGCCTGGTCACCTGGACCAGCGGCAATGTCAGCGGCCGTGACCCCGAGACCGGGCTGGTGGCCATCAAGCCCTCCGGGGTGCGTTACGAGCACCTGGCCCCGGAGGACATCGTCGTGGTTGACCTCGAGGGCCGCGTGGTCGAGGGCCGCCTCAAGCCCTCGGTGGACACGGCCACCCACCTCTACGTCTATCGGCACCGGCCGGACGTGGGCGGTATGGTTCACACTCATTCTCCCTACGCCACCGCCTTCGCCGCCGTGGGTCGAAGCATCGAGCCCTGCCTGACCGCCCTCGCCGACGAGTTCGGCTGCTCGATACCGGTGGGCGCTTACGCCGCCATCGGGGGCCAGGACATCGGCCGGGAGATCGTCCGCTCTATCGGCGCCTCCCCCGGTATCCTCATGCGCAGCCACGGGATCTTCACCATCGGCGCCAACCCGGAGGCGGCGGTGAAGGCAGCGGTCATGGTCGAGGACGCCGCTCGCACCCTGTGGATCGCCATGCAGATCGGGGAGGTGAAGGCCTTGCCCCCCGAGGAGGTAGAGGCCCTGCACCAGCGCTACCTCGGCCACTACGGCCAGCGCTAGAATATGGATCGAGCAGTACCGTCATGCTGAACTTGAGTTTAGAGCCTGGTTTTTTGGAGGTTGGCGGAAGGTGCGCAAAAGGGGAACTGCTGCAATGGTGTGGGCATGAACAATACACCACAAAGCCGAATGCAGCAGTTCCGCCAGGAAGTATACCATGCCGTGGCCAAGCGTGCCGACGGGTTCATGGACTTACTGGATGCCATGACCCAGGCGGAGCGGGTGGAGTCGCCGGTGGCCCTCTCGCTCAGTACCGCCTTTCGTCGCCGGTACCCAAGTGTCTATGACGTACTGGGGCAC
>JBBQIE010000051.1:0-9287 GCA_038324625.1 Anaerolineae bacterium
GAGTGCTCTTGATGATCCCGGCGGCCACCAGGCTTTCCGGGGTGATCTCGACGTCCGGATCGAGCAGGGCCAGGCGATCGAGATTGACCGGGGTGTACTCCACCCGGTTCACATTACTGAAGCCGCGGCGCCAGGGCAGACGGCGAACCAACGGCAACTGCCCACCCTCGAAGTACGGCGGCACTTTGCCCCCGGATCGGGAGTTCTGCCCCTTGGTGCCTCGTCCGGCCGTCTTACCCTGACCACCGGCGATGCCTCGACCGACGCGCTTGCGTCCCTTCTTGGAGCCCTCTTGGGGCTGCAGATCATGAAGCCTCATGCTGACCTCTCACTCCCCCGCTTCCACGAGCTCCACCAGATGGTAGACGGAGGCTACCATGCCGCGGATGCTCGCCGTATCATCCTTGGTGACTTCCTGACCCAGCTTGCGCAGGCCCAGGGATCGCACCGTCTGCTTGTGCTCCTCGCGAGAGCCGATGGGGCTCTTCACCAGGCGAATCGTGATCTCTCCCGTCTCACTCATCGGAGCCCCTCTCCCAGAACGGACGCATCTCCGCCGGGTCCTTGCCTCGCATGGCGGCGTACTCGCGCGCGTCCCGCAGCTTGCTGAGGGCATCCAGGGTGGCCCGCACCACGTTCAGGGCGTTGCGGCTGCCCATGGCCTTGGAGAGGATGTCCTGCACTCCCGCCGCCTCTACCACCGCGCGCACCGAACCCCCGGCGATTACCCCGGTACCCGGCGCTGCCGGACGAAGCAGGACCCGAGTGGCCCCGTGTTGCCCCATGACCGGGTGGGGAATGGTCCTGCCGCTCAGCGGCACCGACACCATGGCCCGCCGGGCCTTGTCCGTGCCCTTGCGCACCGCCGACGGCACCTCGCGGGCCTTGCCGATGCCCATGCCCACCCGGCCGCGGTTGTCGCCCACCACCACCACCGTCCGGAAGCCGAAGCGTCGCCCGCCCTTCAGGACCTTGGCCACGCGATTGATCTCGACTACGCGCTCGTCGTATTGATCAGACTCGGGATAACCCCTAGCCGCCATTCTTCCTCCTGCTCAGCTCGACACCCATAGCCCCGGACCTTAGAACTTGAGGCCGCCCTCTCTGGCAGCCTCCGCCAGTTTCTTTACTCTGCCGTGGTAGGCGTAACCGCCCCGGTCGAAAACTACGGTGGTGATGCCCTTTTCCAGCGCTCGCCGGGCCATCACCGTTCCCACGAGAGCAGCTTGCTCCGTCCCCGCCAGGTCCGCCAGTCCTTCCCGGATCTCCGGGTCGAGAGTGGACGCGGAGGCCAGGGTCTTGCCGTCACTGTCGTCAATCAACTGCGCGTATATGTGCTTCAGACTGCGAAACACGTTCAGACGCGGGCGCTCGGCGGTACCCACCACCGTGCTTCGGACCCGCGCGTGACGACGCTCTCGGGCCACATTCCTCTTACCTACATTCGCCATCCTACAACTCCTCGGCTGCCTGGCTCATCAACATCACAGCCGGACCCTTCGACCTCTGCCTATGCAGCCCCGGCCTTACCGGCCTTACGCCGCACCAGCTCGCCCACGTACCGAATCCCCTTGCCGAGATAGGGCTCGGGCGGACGCGTACCACGGATCCGGGCCGACATCTCACCCACTAATTCCTTGTCCAGCCCCTCCACCGTGACCAACCGGCCGGTCCTATCAACCGTGTAGGCAATGTCGGTGGGAGCCTCGAACCGAACCGGGTGGGAGTAACCCACCAGAAGCACCAGAGCGCTTCCCTGCATCTCCGCTCGGTAGCCCGTGCCTTCGATCTGGAGCTCCTTGCGGAAACCGGTAGTGACCCCGGTCACCATATTCGCCAGCAAAGCCCTGGTCAGACCATGCAGCGCCCGCTGCCGCGGCTGATCGGTAGGCCGGGAGACCTTGAGTTGCTGCCCGCCCTCGCCCTTCTCGATGGTCACGATCATCTCGGGGTTGAGGTCCCTCGACAACCGCCCCTTGGGACCCTTGACCTCAACGTGGCTCCCGTCGAGGGTGATCTGTACCCCCGCGGGAATATCTATGGGATTCCTACCTACACGAGACATCTCTCACTCTCCCAAAACGGTGCCGGATCGCCTACCAGACGCGGCAGAGGATCTCGCCCCCAACCCGTCGCTTCCGCGCTTGCTGGTCGGTCATCACCCCCAAGGGCGTGGTGACGATAGATATCCCCAGCCCACTCATGACCCAGGGAATCTCCCGCCGACCGGCGTAGACCCGCCTGCCCGGCTTGCTCACCCGATCCAAGCCGGTGATCACCGGCTCTTTCCGGTCGGTATACTTCAGCCAGATGCGGATGGTCGGCTGCACCCCGTCCTGGATGATCTCGTAGTTCCGAATGAAGCCTTCCTCTTTCATGATGCGGGCGATCTCAGCCTTGATCGTGGAGGACGGCAGCGCCACGTGAGTGTGACCGACGCTGCAGGCATTCCGTATCCGAGTGAGCATGTCCGCGATCGGGTCAGTTAACGTCATCCAACTCCCCCCCTGCCTTCACAGTCCGTCATCTGCTTACCAACTGGCCTTGCGGACGCCCGGGATCTTGCCTTCGAGCGCTTCGTGCCTGAAGCAGATGCGACAGAGGCCGAACCGGCGCATGTAGGCCCTCGGCCGCCCGCAGACATTGCAGCGGTTGACCACACGGGTCGGGTACTTGCGCTTCGACTCCTTAGCGACCATTGACTTCTTTGCCACATTCCCTCCCGGGACTTACCCAGACCGCGCTACGCCGCCTGGGCGAAAGGCATGCCCATCAGCGCCAGTAGCCGACGGCCCTCTTCATCCGTCTTAGCGGTGGTGACGATGGTGATCTCCATGCCACGCACCTGATCAATCTTGTCGTAGTCAACCTCCGGCCATACCAACTGCTCTCGCAGCCCTAGGGTATAGTTCCCTCGACCATCGAAAGAATCCGGGGATATCCCGCGGAAGTCCCGCTGGCGCGGCAGAGCTATACTGATTAGCCGGTCAATGAACTCATACATCCGCGCACCCCGCAGGGTGACCTTCGCTCCCACCGGAGACCCGGCCCGCAACTTGAAGGAAGCGATGGACTTGCGAGCCCGGCGGATAGTGGGCTTCTGGCCGGTGATGGTAGCCAGGTCACCGGTGGCGGCATCGAGGGCGCGCGGGTTAGTGAGCGCCTCGCCCACCCCGATGTTCACCACGATCTTATCCAGCCGCGGCACTTCCATCACACTGCTGTAGCCGAAGTCCTCCATCATGCGGGGGACAATCTCGGTCTGATATTGGTCCTTGAACCTGGGCATCCCCATCTAACTCCTGTTCCCTGCCGTCCTACTCGATGACCTCGTCGCAACTCTTGCAGTAGCGCATCGCCCGGCCATCGGCGTCCTCGCGAATGCCTACCCGACTGGGCTTGTCACACCGAGGACAGACCAACGCCACATTCGATAGGTGAAGCGGCGCCTCCCGCTCGATGATGCCGCCGTCGCGCTGTTGGGTCCTCTTCTCGTGTACCTTCGCCAGGTTGACGCCCTGGACCACCACGCGGTTGCCCTTCTTCTCCATGCGCAGCACTTGGCCACGCATTCCTCGGCTCTCGCCGGTAATCACTTGCACGGTATCGTCGCGTCTGATCTTCTTCATGCTGTCCTTCCCGCCTCCCTACAACGACTCAGGAGCGAGCGAGACGATCCTCATGAACCCTTTGTCTCGCAGTTCGCGGGCGACCGGGCCGAAGATGCGCGTGCCGCGAGGGCTCCGGGAGTCGTCAATCAAGACGGCGGCGTTATCGTCAAAACGAATGTGGCTGCCATCGGGGCGGCCGAACTCCTTCTTCGTCCGTACCACCACCGCTCTCACCACCTCACCCTTGCGGATAGCGCTGTTCGGGGCCGCCTGCTTGACGGAGGCGATGATGATGTCGCCGACAGCGGCGTATTTGCGCTTGCTGCCGCCCAATACCCGGATGCACATGATCTCTCGCGCACCGGTGTTGTCGGCCACCTTAAGTCTGCTCTGCTGCTGGATCATTACTCATCTACCCCTGATAACGCGCCACACGGGCACGGATTAGGTTCGCGCCTACTGCCCGCCCGCCAGTTCCGTATTGCTCAAGATCTCCTCGACCACCCACCGCTTGGTGCGGCTCAGGGGCCGACTCTCACGAATGGAGACCATGTCCCCGAGCTTAGCGGCGTTGGCCTCGTTATGGGCGGCGTACTTCTTTTGAGTGCGAATCACCTTGCCGTAGAGCGGATGCCGATAGGATCGCTCGACGGACACGATGACCGTCTTCTCCATCTTGTCACTTGTGACTGTCCCCGTTAGGAGACGACGCCCCTCTCTCATTCTCCCTCCGCGGAACCGGTGGCCAGCTCCCGCTCTCTCAATACCGTCATCACCCGTGCCATGTCCTTGCGCACTTCGCGCATCCGCTGGAGGTCCTTCAGTTGCCCCGTGGCCGCCTGGAAACGCAGGTTGAACAGCTCTTTCCGGGACTCATCCAACCGCCCGGCCAGTTCCTGGGCAGACTGATCTCTGATCTCGCTCGCCTTCATGTGCCAATCACCTTCGCGCCCGTGATCCGGTCGGTGCGGGCGATGAACTGCGTGGCTATGGGGAGCTTGGATCCGGCCTGGCGAAACGCCTCCTTGGCCACGTCCTCCGGGATGCCCCCCAGCTCGAACAGGAGCCGACCGGGTTGCACCACTGCCACCCACTCTTCCACGGCGCCCTTTCCACCGCCCATTCGGGTTTCCGCCGCCTTCTTGGTCACCGGCTTGTCCGGAAACACTCGGGTCCACATGCGTCCGCCGCGGCGGATGTAGCGCACGATAACGCGGCGCGCCGCCTCCAGCTGGCGATTGGTCATCCAGCAAGGCTCCAGCGCCTGCAACCCAAACTCCCCGAAGGACACCACGTTGCCGCGGGACGCCATTCCCGTCATGCGGCCCCGATGCGTCTTTCTATACTTGACCCGCTTCGGCATTAACATAGTGACGTTGCTCCCCTCTCCTGCAGCCGTCGCGACATCAACGTCTGGCTGACGCTGAGGCAGCGGTCGTCCCGCTGACGCCCTCCGGCATAACCTCGCCCTTGTAAATCCACACCTTGATCCCGATGATCCCGAAGGTGGTGGCCGCCTCGGCCTGACCGAAGTCAATATCGGCCCGCAGCGTGTGTCGAGGGATACGACCCTCGCGCATGCTCTCGGTCCGCCCCATCTCCGCACCCGACAGACGCCCGGCTACCCGCACCATAACGCCCTCGGCGCCGGCACGCATGACCCGCTGCATCGCCTGCCGCACCGCCCGCCGGAAGCTGACCCGCCGCTCCAGCTGCTCGGCGATGCTCTCCGCCACCAGGACCGCCTGAAGGTCCGGGGTCGAGATCTCCTGTACGTCCAGGCGCACGTGTTTCCCGGTGTACTCCTCGAGGCGCTGCCGCAAGGCGTTCACGATGGCGCCCTTCCGCCCGATCACGATTCCCGGCCGGGCCGTGTGAATCGCCACCGAGATCTGATTGGGGAATCGCTCGATCTCCACCGCTGCCACCGCTGCCTTGGCCAGCTCGGTTCGGATCAGTCTCCGAATCTTGAGATCTTCCTGGAGCAGCTCGCGGTAGTTCCGATCCTTGTCCGCGAACCAGCGTGCCCGCCAGTCATATATGACCCCGATCCTGAACCCGTAGGGGTGTACCTTCCTTCCCAAGTCTCTAGCCTCCCTTGACGACCCTGGCTAACCAGACACCGCTCAACCGGCTACTCGCTATCTTCGGTGAGGGTCACCCGAATGTGACTGGCTCGCCTCCTGATGGGCTTCCAGCGACCGCGGGCCCCAAAGCGCCGCCAGCGCCTCATGGGCGCGGCATCGGCCGCGATGGTGGTCACCATCAGGTCCCCCGGGTCAACCCCGAAATTGTTCTCGGCGTTGGCCATAGCACTCCGGATCGCCTTGGAGACCGGCAGAGCCGCTCCCTGAGGCATGAACTGCAGCAGGCTTATCGCCTCCAGCGCCGGCATCCCTCGGACCTGATCCAGGACCAGGCGCACCTTCTGAGGAGATATGCCCACGTACTTCTGAACCGCGCGGAATCCTTCCTCTATCATGATGACCTCACCGACGAGCGGCGGCGGCGCGACCGCGCCCCATGTGGCCACGGAACAGCCTGGTCGGCGCGAACTCACCTAGCTTGTGGCCCACCATGTTCTCCGTGATGTAGACGGGCACGTGCCTCCGGCCATCATGCACGGCGATCGTATGCCCAACCATCTGAGGGAAAACCGTGGACGCTCGCGACCAGGTCCGAAGCACCCGCCGCTCTCCGCTCCGGTTCATCTCCTCGACCTTGTCCAGGAGTCTCCTCTCTATGAACGGGCCCTTCTTCAGGGATCTCGTCACTCCATAGCCTCCTAAGCCTTCCCCACTAACCGGTGCCTATCGCCTCTTACCTCGCCGACGGACGATCCAGCGGTCGGTGTCCTTACGCCGGCGTGTCCTATGACCCAACGTCGGCTTGCCCCAAGGCGTCTTCGGGCTGGGCATACCGATCGGTGACCGCCCCTCACCACCGCCATGCGGGTGGTCTCGCGGGGTCATGGCCGAGCCCCGAACCTCGGGCCGCCATCCCAGCCAACGCCTGCGACCGGCCTTGCCGATGCGCACGTTGCCGTGATCCTCGTTGCCTACCTGTCCGATGGTGGCCATGCAGTCCATGTGTACCAGGCGCACCTCGTTGCTGGGCAAGCGAATCTGGGCGTACTCCCCTTCCTTGGCCAGGACCTGGGCACCCGCCCCTGCCGCTCGAACCAGTTGGCCCCCGCGGCCGACCTGCAACTCAATGTTGTGGACCACGGTGCCCAAGGGGATGCTCCGGATGGGTAAGGCGTTCCCCACCCTCAGCTCCGCTTCGCTCCCGGACATTACCCTCGACCCCACTTTCAGTCCCAGCGGGGCGACGATGTAGCGCTTTTCGCCATCCGCGTATACCAGGAGAGCGATTCGGGCCGATCGGTTCGGGTCGTACTCCACGCTATCCACTCGGGCCGGAATGCCCTGCTTGTCCCGCTTGAAGTCAATCACGCGGTACATGCGCTTGTTGCCGCCGCCGCGGTGCCGCACGGCGATCCGCCCCCGGCTGCGCCCGGCGTTCTTCTTGAGAGGACGGAGCAGAGACCGCTCCGCCTCCGTCCTGGTGATCTCCTCGAAGGTGGACACGCTGGTGTCTCTACGCCCGGGAGAGGTTGGTCTGTACACCTTCACTGGCATCTACGAACTCCTCTGGATCGCCGCCGTGTGCCGACTAGCCGGATTCGAGTGCGCGAATCGTCTGACCCGCCACCAAGCGCACAATCGCCTTGCGCATGGCCGGCTGGCTGACAATCCAACGTCGCCCGGCCCTGCGCCGCTTGGCGGGCATGGACATTACGTTGACCGCCTCGACGTCCACCTCGAAAATGCTCTCGACCGCCTGCTTGACCTCGATCTTAGTGGCGTCAGGATGTATCTCGAAGGCGTATTTCCCTTCCGCCCGCATGGCGAAAGTCTTCTCAGTGGTCACCGGCCTTCTGATCACGTCGTATAGGTTCATCCCTGGGCCTCCACTTTCCGTGCCCGAGTGGGATCGAGCCAATCCTCCACCTGGCTCACGGCCTCGACCGACATGATCAGTCGGTCATGGCCGAATAGGTCTCGGATATTGAGATAGTCGGCTCGAACCACCTTCACCCCGGTCAGGTTCCGGCTGGCGAGCTCGACGTTATCGTTGACCCCGCCCAAAGACACCAGCGCCGTGCCCGTCGCCTGCAGATTTTCCAGAACTCGCATCATCTCCTTGGTCCGGGGGCTGGCGATATCCAGGCCCTCGACCACGGTGATCATGCCCTCTCTGGCCTTGACGCTCAGGGCCGACCTAATGGCCGCCCGTCGCATCTTCTTGGTCATGTCCTGGACGTAGCTTCGAGGCCTGGGGCCAAAGACGATGCCGCCGCCCCGCCACTGGGGAGAGCGAATGCTCCCCTGACGCGCCCGACCGAGCCCCTTCTGGCGCCAGGGCTTCTTGCCCCCGCCCCTGACCTCGCCCCGGGTCTTCGTCTTATGGTTGCCCAGGCGGGCGTTGGCCAACTGGCGCACCAAGGCCTGGTGCATGAGGTCCTCATTGGGCTCGACGCCGAAGATCGCGTCCGGCAGGTCCCTCTCCCCGACCACTTCCCCGTCTATGTTGTGTACCGGAACCAACATCGCAAAGCTCCTGTCGCTGTCTGCACGGCGCTTCAAAGCAGAGGGATTACTGCTTGCGGGCCTCTTTGATGACTACCAGCCCATTGACCGCCCCGGGGACGCCGCCACGCACCCCAATGAGGTTACGCTCGCGATCCACGAAGACGACCTCCATGCCCGCTACCGTGCGCCGCACGTTGCCCATGTGACCGGGCCCGCGCATTCCCTTGTAAACTCGCCCGGGCGTGGTGCCGGCGCCGATGCTCCCCACCGCCCGATGACGGTCGGACTGTCCGTGAGTCTTCGGGCCGCCGGCGAAGCCATGTCGCTTCACCCCTCCGGCGAAGCCCCGACCCTTGGAGGTTCCGGTCACGTCCACCTTCTCCCCAGGGGCGAACAGGTCCGCGCCGAGAATCTGGCCGACCTCGAAGGCCTCATCCGCGCTCACCCGCATCTCCCGCAGGTGACGCACGACGGGCACACCGGCGCTACTGAGGTGACCCTTCTGCCCCTTGGAGAGACGCTTCGGCTTCACGGCGCCAAACCCAATCTGAATGGCAGAGTAGCCGTCCTGCTCCGTGGTCTTGCGCTGAGTCACGTAGCACGGCCCAGCCTCGATCAAAGTAAGCGAGATCAGTTCACCCCGCTCGGTGAACATCTGGGTCATGCCGATCTTCTTGCCGATCAAACCTTTCATCACACACCTCAGGAAGAGTCGCCGCTCTGCTGTTCGCGACCGGCCTGGCCCCTAAACCTTGATCTCGATGTCCACACCCGCGGGCAGGTTCAGCCGCATGAGGGTGTCGATGGTCTTGGAGGTGGGCCGGAGAACGTCAATCAGCCTCTTGTGGGTGCGGATCTCGAACTGCTCGCGCGAGTCCTTGTCAATAAACGGAGATCGTATCACCGTGAAGAGTTCCCTCTTGGTGGGCAACGGCACCGGACCGGCCACGGCCGCTCCCGTCCGTTCCGCCGCCTCGACGATCTGCAACGCGGACTGATCTATCAGCCTGTGATCGTAGGCCTTCAGTCGGATCCGTATCCTTTCTCTTGCCATATCGTTTCCCCGGCCAGCCTTTTGCAG
>JBBQIE010000052.1:0-9128 GCA_038324625.1 Anaerolineae bacterium
AAGCGCAGCACCTTGGGTCCGGCCACCAGCATGATGACTCCCTCATCGTACCCCTTGGATAGGTAGGGCGCCGCTTCCTCGGTCAGCTCCAGGGCCCACATCAGGCCCCGGCCACGCGCCTCCACCACCGAGCTCTTGGCCGCCACCAACTCCCCAAGGCGATCGCCCAGATAGGCACCAAGCTCCCGCACATGCTCCTGCATGGCCGGCTCCGACACCCGCCGCACCACCACCTGGGCCACCCGAGAGATGAGGGCATTGGCGGCGAAGGTGCTCCCGTGGTCGCCCGGTTCGATGGCTGAGGCCACCGCCTCGGTGACCACCACTGCCCCCATGGGCAGGCCCCCGCCGAGAGGTTTGGCCAAGGTCATCACGTCCGGCTCGATTCCCGACTGCTCGTAAGCCCACATATCGCCGGTGCGACCAAGCCCACACTGGACCTCATCCACGATCAGCAGAAGGCCCTGCTCGTCGCAGAGGCGGCGCAGGCCCCGCAGGAAGCCACCGGTCGCCGGGTTGATCCCCCCCTCGCCCTGGATCGGCTCCACCACGATAGCGCAGGTGTTGTCGGTGACCGCCTCTCGGGCCGATTCCAGGTCGTTGAACTCGGCGATATTCACCCCGCCGATCAGGGGGCGGAAAGGCTCCTGATAATGCTCGCGCGGCGTGGCCGCCAGGGCCCCGAAGGTCCGCCCGTGGAAAGCGCCGGTGAAGGCGATGATCTCGTAGCGATCCTCGCCCCGGCTGCGGCCCCACTTGCGAGCGAACTTGAAGGCGGCCTCGTTGGCCTCGGCGCCGGAGTTGCAGAAGAAGACCCGGTCACCGAAAGAGCGCTCCACCAGCATCTGCGCCAGGCGGGCCTGCGGCTCCATGTGGTAGAGGTTGGAGACGTGGAAGTACTTGCCGGCCTGGTCCCTGATGACCTCCAGGATCTCCGGGTCGCCGTAGCCCAGGGCGTTGACCGCGATGCCGGCGGAGAAGTCCAGGTATCGCCTGCCATCGGTGTCGAAGAGGTACACGCCCTCCCCCCGATCCAACACGAACGGGGAACGGCGATAGGTCGGGACCACGTACTGGTTGTCGAGGGCAATGACTTCTTCGCGCAAGCTCACGGTCTCATCCTCCACCTGTCTATTCCAGGCCCCTATGGGTCTTCGAGACCCCAAAGGTCCCGTCTCTCAAGCCACTATGGCCGTGCCCGCTCTCCGGCCTTCCACGAATCCCTCCAGGCCGGCCACATTGGTGATGACCGCCTCCGGCACCCCGGCGGCGGCGGCCTCCAGGGCCGACCGCACCTTGGGCACCATGCCCCCACCTATCGTCCCGTCGGCGATGAGCCCTTCCGCCTCCGAGGCGTTCAGGCGCGGTAGGACCTCGCCCTTCCGCATCACTCCGGCCACATTGGTGACCAGAAGCAGGGCCCGAGCCCCCAAACCGCAAGCGATCCCCAAAGCGGCATGGTCGGCATTGACGTTGTAGGTCAGGCCATCGTAGCCCAGGGAGATGGGCGACACCACCGGCAGCAGCCCCGCCTCCAGCAGGGTCCGCAGCCCGGCGGCGTTAACCTCCTTCACCGCCCCCACCAGGCCCAGATCCCCGGAGCGGTGGTTCATCTTCTCCACCCGAATGAGCCCCATGTCCACCCCGCTGAGGCCCACGGCCTGGGCCCCGGCCATCACCAGGCGGGCCACCAGCCGCTTGTTCACCGTGCCGGAGAGCACCATCTCCGCCACCCGCAGGCAGTCGGCGTCCGTCACCCGTAGACCCTCGACGAAGGACGGCTCCAGGCCCAGCCGCTTCTGGAGAGCGGCGATCTCCTTGCCCCCACCGTGGACCAGGACCGGCCGAGGATCGAGGCGCACCAGGGCGGCCACGAACCGCTCCATGAAGGCGGCGTCATCCAGTTCGTTCCCGCCGACCTTGACGACCAGGCTATCCACGGGCGAAGGCTCGCTTGGGATTGGTCTCGCTGAACAGCTTGACCTGCTCGGCACTGAAGCCTCGGCCCTGGAGATAAGGCAGGAACGACCGAGGCAGAAAGTCATAGGGCCGCTGGTCGCCGCCCCCGGGCAGGCCGGGGCGATACCAGCCGGCATCTTGGGAAAGCAACACTCGCTCCCCCAGGCCCCAGTCACAAGCCCGGCGAATCAGCTGCCCGTAGGCCCCTAGATCGGTCTCGCCCCGTATGGCATCGTACTCCAGGTAGCAGCCTCGCTCCCCGATCTCCCGGTGATAGCCCCCGTCCGGCTCGTTCTGGGCGTGGACCCACACGTAGCGCTCGGGAGGCAGGCCCTCCTGAGTCAGCATGTTGGCCTCCTCCACCGCTAGGCTACCGGAGGTGGTGTGGATGGCCACGGTGACCCCGAACTCGGCACCCACCCGGCCGGCGGCTCGAATGACCCGCTCCTCCAGCGGGGTGATGCCGACATCGGTGACCGCCAGCTTGATGAAGCCGCCCACGATATCGCTGCCGTCCATCCCCTCATTGACCTCGCCCCGCAACCATCCATCAAGCCCTTCATCGGACAGCTTCCGGATGGCCTCCGGGATCAGGGCGTCACGATAAGTTCCAGCCGCGGCCACAATTGGGAACCGGGTGGCTACAGACAAGGCCCGTAGGGCCAACACGTTGCGCCCCACCCCGGCGGGGGTACACTCGATGAGAGCCGTCACCCCGGCGGCCCGCGCCGCCTCGATGTAGGGCGTCATCACCGCCACCACATCGTCCACATCCACCTCCCCGAACCCGGGAGTGGTGGGGGAGCGCAGGTCAGTGACCACGTGCTCGTGAGGGAGGATCATCCCCAGTTCTTCTACGTCTACCTTCCCGGTAACCGTCTCCAGGTAAGCCACCGCGTTCCCTCCGCGCCTAAGGGCGCTCACACCCCATGGTGAACCGGATCCTACAAGACAGCCCCAATCGCCTTTCCTACCTTTGCGTCTTTGCGTGAGACTCCCTAGCCCACCAGGCCCAGACGCTCGTCCAGGCCATACATGATGTTCATGTTCTGCATCGCCTGCCCGGAGGCCCCCTTCACCAGGTTATCCACCGCCGAGCAGACGATCACCTGCCCCTCCCGCACCTCCGAGATGGAAATGGTGCAGAGGTTGGTATTAGTCACGTGGGCCAGGGTCGCCAACCGGCCGGCCGGGAGCACCCGCACGAAGGGCTCTTCGCGGTAGGTGGATTCGTACAGCCCCTGCACATCGGCGGCGGTCCACCCCGGCTTCAGCCACACGTACATAGTGGAAAGCATCCCCCGAGTCACCGGGAGCAGGTGCGGGGAGAAGGTGATCTCGTAAGGGCCGCCCCCGGCGGCATTGAGCTCCTGCTCCATCTCGCTGATGTGCCGGTGGCGATAGCCGATGTTGTAGGGTGAAAGGTTCTCGTTCGCCTCCACGAAATGCGTGGTCAGGCTCAGCCCCCGCCCGGCGCCGGACACTCCGGACTTGGCGTCAATAATCAGACGGCGATCGCCGATGGCCCCGGCAGCGGCCAACGGCCGCAGTCCCAGGATCACCGTGGTGGGGTAACAGCCGGGGTTGGCCACCAAATCGGCGTCGGCGATGCGGTCCCGGTACACTTCCGGGAGTCCGAAAACCGCTTCCTCCAGCATCTCCGGGGCCGTGTGCTCGTGGTTGTACCAGCGCTGATAGGCGGCAGGATCCCGCATCCGAAAATCGGCGCTGAGGTCCACCACTCGGACCCCCGCCTCCCGCACTCGCCGCACCATATCCACCGAGACGCCATGCGGCAGACACAGGAAAGCCACGTCGGCTTCGGTGAGGGGAGCGTTCTCCGCCGAGACCAGGGTATAGTCATAGGGAGAGGGAAAGACGTCGCTATACTTCTGACCGGCGTAGCTCTCCGAGGTGCAGAACGCCAGGTCCACCTCGTGGTGGAGGGCGATGCTCTTCAGCAGCTCGTTGCCGGTATAGCCGGTGGCTCCAATGATGCCGACCTTGACCATGTGTACCCCTCGGATGCGGGTGGCGTCGCCTGCTGCCGAGCCAGGCCTCGTCGGCGCTCGGATCACGTCCTCACCTAGTCCAAGGCCCAAGCGGCGCGCCATTGACCTGCCATTCTAGTCAATACCGACGGCAAAAGCCAGATGCCCAGCCTTTCGCCGCGTCTCAGTTGACCAGATCGGCAGCAGTGTAGTATATTTGCCCCTGTCGCCGGCAAAGATGCCAGGCCTTTCACGGGCTGTCGAGCGATGCAACCAAAAGAGAAAAGAGGTGAACCAATCAGCAGCAGAGACTACCGTGTCAACGAGCAGATCCGCGTGCCGGACGTGCGAGTTATTGACCATGACGGAAAGCAATTGGGCGTGATGCCCACTCGTCAGGCTCTGGCCGTGGCCGCGGAACGGGGCCTCGATCTGGTGGAGATCGCCCCCAATGCCGAGCCACCGGTGACGAGGATCATTGACTACGGCAAGTTCACCTACCAGAAGGCCCGGCGCGAGCGCGACGCCAGGAAGGCCCAGAAGACCACCGACGTCAAGGAGATCCGCCTTCGCCCCAAGACCGGGGAGCACGACATCGGCTACAAGATGCGTGATGCTCGCCGATTCCTTCAGCGGGGCGACAAGGTCCGGTTGCGGGTGATCTTCCGGGGTCGGGAGATGGCTCACATGGACCTGGGGCGGCAGATGCTGGCCCGGTTGGCCGGGGAGCTTCAGGACGTGGGCTCAGTCGAGCAGTCCCCCAGCCTTGAGGGCCGAACCATGAACCTGGTGCTGGCGCCGCTCAAGAAGGTATAGGCGCAATCGCGCTGTCAGCAGCCGCACCCGGGCGGCGCCCTAGGCCGCTTTGGGGTGAAGTGGTGCGGCCCGTTTTCCATCCCTTTCAGTCGACAAGGTAGGCACAGCCTCGGTCACAAGTAACTTGCGACCAGCGTGCCCTTCAACGGAGGTTACCCGAATGCCCAAGATCAAGACGCACAAGGCGACCGCGAAACGGTTCAAGTACAGCGGCTCCGGCAAGCTCATGCGCACCCGAGGCCCCAAGGGTCACCTCCGGCGCCAGAAGTCGGCCCGCGTGAAGCGGATGTTCGACGAGATGCACGTTGTCACCGACGATGCCACTATCAAGCGGGTGCGTCGTCTGGCGCCCTATCTCGATAAGTAGCCAAGTAGCTAAGCTCAGGGGGTGTTGAGTTGCCAAGAGCAAAGGGCGGCCCGGTAACCCACCGGCGCCACAAGAAGATACTGAAGATCACCAAAGGCCAGTACGGCAGCCGGAGCAAGCTCTGGCGCCGTAGCAATGAGGCCATGCTCAAGTCCCTGTCCTACGCTTACCGGGACCGACGTAACCGCAAGCGGGACATGCGACGCCTGTGGATCACCCGCATCAACGCCGCCGCTCGCCTGCACGGCCTCAACTACAGCCAGTTCATGTACGGCCTCTCCCAGGCCGGCGTCGAACTGGACCGGAAGACCCTGAGCGACCTGGCAGTCCGGGACCCCGGCGCCTTCGCCCAGTTGGCAGCCACCGCCGCCGGCGCCTAGGGCCAGAACCCGCGGGAAGAACCTACCTTCAGCCCCTTGATTCCGACGGAATCAAGGGGCCTCTTTGGTTTCTGTGACGGGGACGCAGCCCGTCTATCGCCAATCAAGCAGGACACCCATGGCCCGAGTGCGGTCGGTCAGCAGCATCTCGTAGGCAGCCGGGGCCTCCCGCCAGGGGTAGCGATGGCTGATGAGATCGGACACGGTGATTTGCTTTGCGCTCAGCAGGTCCATGAACAGCTCACCGTCGCGTGCCTGCGTCCACTCGTTGTACGGGGTTCCTGTGCCGGGATGCACCGAGTTGTGGGCGCCGATAATCTGCAGTCCGAAGGTGTGTACCTCGTCGTGGAAGTCCACTTCCGACTTGCCGCGAGGAGAACCCAGCAGGATCACGCGACCTCGGCGACGGACACACCGGAACAGTCCGGCAATCGCCTTCGGATTGCCGGTAGCTTCGATCGCCACGTCAGCCAGACGCCCCTTTGAGAGGCCGCGGATGTCGTCGGGCAACTCCGGACGTCCACCGACCAGAGTGTGGGTGGCGCCATGGGCCCGGGCCGTCGCAAGCCTCGATTCAGCGAGATCGACGGCGATGACAGGCCAGCCGCCGCTTAGCCTCGCATACTGGGCAGCGAACTGCCCCACCAGGCCCGCCCCCTGCACGACAACCGTCTCTCCCAGGGAGATCTGCGCTAGTCGAATCCCAATCAGCGATATCGTGCTCAGCACCAAGAAGGAGGCGTCCTCATCGGAGACGCCATCGGGAACGAGGACGAGCCTGTCCGCATCGGCCAGGACCAAACTGGCGTGTGGGCCGGTGTTGAGCACGTGCTGCCCCTCCCGCACGTTATCGACATCGGGGCCGCATGCAACCACCGCGCCCACATTGGCGTAACCGGCAACCCACGGATAGCGGATGTACCTGGCCCACGCGGAGTCCGGAGGGAAATCGCCGCTGTAGGCCGTCAGTTCCGTGCCCGTGCTGATCAGGCTGCACAGAGAGCGAATGAGAACCTGTCCCTGTCCGGGCTCAGAGAGAGGCGACTCCTCTATGTAGGCGTCGCGCGGGCCCCGAAAGACGACTCGCTGAGTTGTGAGCATGAGAAGCCTCTCCTTGATTGGTTGGATGGGCCAATCCCGATCTGGGACTAGCTGGGGTAGTACCCGTACTTTTCGACGGCCCGTATGAAGGCGAGTACGTTTTCAACAGGCGTCTCGGGTTCGATCACGTGAGCAGGGCCAATGAGCAGTCCGCCCCCTTGGCCCACGGTCACAATGCGCTCCCTCACCACCTGGTCCATCTCCTCGGGTGTCCCAAATGGGAAGGTGCTCTGCACGCCAACGGTTCCCCAGAACGACAGATCCTTGCCGTAGAGCCTCTTGAGTCTGGCCGGATCGTTGGCCTCGGGCTGGACCGACTGCAATACGTCAATTCCGCATTCTATCAGCTCGGGAACCACCGGCTCGACGTGACCGCAACTGTGGTAGGCGATGATGACATCACGGTTCACGGCCCGAACGGCGGAGATTTCTCTCATCAGGAGAGGCTTGAAGTACTCGCGCCACGTTGGTAGGCCCATGATCGTGGCCTTCTCGTAGCCCCAATCGTCGCCAAGAAAGAGGATGTCGACACCAGCTTTCGCGTACTCGACCGCAGCCCCGATCTTGCGGACGGCGATCTCCTCCAGCAGGACGTGGGCGAAGTCGGGGTTGATCATCAGGTCGACGAGGATGTTGTCCATGCCGCGCAGCCCATGAGCCTGCTCGAAGAAGCCACAATCATAGCTGCTGATCACCGGCAAGTCCTGGCGCCTGACCACCTCAACCTTGGCAGGGACGCCCGCGTAGCGATAGTCGGCGTCGGGGTCGGGGAAGGGGTACTCCTCGATCTGCTTGACCGAGGTGAAGGAAGCCATGGGCTTCTTCTGGCCCTCAAAATGGTAGAAGCCTGACGGGTAGCTCATCTCGCCCCACTCGCTGTAGTGGGCTCCCGGCGGAATCTCGTCGAAGTAGTGGGAGAAATCAGTCTTGAGTATGGATGGTCCCCGTGAGACCGTCTGGTCATAGTCGACATCCAGATCGAGGGCTCCTACAAGATCTTCAGTCCCAACAGCCTTGTGGAGTGCCTCCCTTACCGACGGGGAAAGCTGCAGCCATCTTGGCACTCTGTCAGGGCCGTTGCGGGAGAGCGCGGCGATCACCCTTTCCCTACGCGTCATGGTGCCTCCCGGTCAGAATGGATAGAAGCTCGACGCTGTGTCGAACATGGCCACGACGTTCTCTGGGGGCGTACCAGCCTGAATCGCGTGCGAGGGGCCGAGAACATAGCCACCGTTCTTGCCCAGCACGGAGATCAGTCCCTCCACTTCTCGTCGGACGTCCTCCGCGGTGCCAAAGGGCAGGGTGGTCTGGACGCTGACCCCTCCCTCGTAGCTAAGTCTGTCGCCGGTTGTCTGCTTGAGTTCCACAGGATTCATCCCGTCGGCGCTGAACTGAAGGGCCTGCAGAACATCAACACCCATGTCGACGAGCCCCTCGACGGCCGCCATGATGGAGCCGTCGCTGTGGTAGATCACCTTGGTTCCGAATTCGTGGACGGTCTTGTTCAGCCTGGCATGGTACGGTTTCAGGCTCTCTTCCCACATCTCCAGCGACATCAGTAGCCCCTTCTGGGTGCCGATGTCATCAGCGGTGAATGCCAGGTCGATCTTCCCCTCAGCGACTGACAGTATCCTTGTGAAGTGTTCGACGTAGAAGTCAGTCACTCGCTGCATGATCGCGTGTGCAAGCTCGGGCTTGAGCACCAGGTCCATAAGCATGCGCTCGAAACCCCGCATGTACCAGGATGTCTCAAAGATGTTGCCGTTTGCGATCATGAGGCAGTGCTCGCCATCGGCTTGGCTCGCGGCAATGCGCTCCGGCAACACGGAATAGTCGAACCACTCGACCGAAGGCCATCTGTGGAGACCCAGGTCATCCACGGTTTGGGCGTCCTGGAGGGGGTAATGGTGGATCTCGTCGTAGCTACCGGAGCCATAGCTGGTCGGCTTTCGTCTGACCCCCCAGATATCCTCCACCGACTCCGCTTCCCTCATCAGGCGAGGACCGGTGTATTCGGGACCGACGCCCCTGATATCGATCAGCGGGCTGAGGTACTCTGCGACAGACATGCCTCTTTCACGCTGCAGATAGGTCTCGAGCGCCCGGTGCGCCGGCGGATTGATGCCGGCACAGACCATTGCGATCGGGATCCGGTCCGTTTCGCGGTGATCAAGGGCCAGTCGGACTCGTTCGCGACTTGAGAGAACCTCTTTTCGTGGCCTCGCTACGCTGCTCATTTCCCGTCGAATCCCCTATTCAAAGCTTGGGTGCCAGTGGCCTGCAACACGTCAGCCCTTCAGGCCAGACATCACAATTCCGCGAATGAAGTACCGCTGCATCACCAAGAACAACAGAACACAGGGCAGTGTCATCACCATGGCTGCTGCCATCAGTAGGTGCTCGGTAGCCCTGCCACCAGCAGTGACGGTCCGTTGGAAATACCTTAGTCCGAGAGCCAGCGTGAACTTCTCAGTCGTGTTCAGGAATATCAAGGGATAGAAGAAGGAGTTCCAG
>JBBQIE010000053.1:0-9041 GCA_038324625.1 Anaerolineae bacterium
CCAGGGCGGTGAGGCGGATGATGGAGTTGCCGTCGTAGTGCTTGTGGCCCCCGGTGCTGATGCCGTCGAGCAGAAGATACTCGCTGTCGGGGGTGAGCCCGCCGCGGAGGGCGAGCTTATCGAAGGCTTCCTCCAGGGGGAGGAGGTCGGGGCCGCCGGTGGAGAGGAAGAAGCGCCGGTCCATGGGTACCTTTGTCAGGCCGATAGCGTCCCGCGGCTCCACCGGGGCGGTGCCGGAGTTGTGGGCGCTGATGGGCCCTAGGCCGATGACGCGGGGGGCCTTGGCCCCGGAGCGCTCCGCCATCCACTGGTAGCGACCGTCGTGGTAGTACCAGGCGGCCATGGTGAGCAGGGGCCACTCCGAGCCCCAGCCGAAGGGATCTCGGGTGTCGCCGTAGGAGGCCTGGTAGCCGAGGTTATCCATCGAGGCCAGGGCCAGGTCCACCCCCTCGCCTAGGTGGCCCTCCCGGAAGTACTCCATGTAAGGCCGGGCCAGGGCGTACTTGGCCATGTGGTAGAGGGTGATCCACTGGTAGCCGTTGCTGTCCTCGACGGGGCGCCAGCCCTGGGCCTGGGGGATGAAGCACTCGTCGGCGATGTAGAGCCAATCATTCGCCTCTTCCAGGTCGTAGTACTTACTGAAGTACTGGCCGGCGTAAAGGAGGCCCAGGGCGGCGAAGGTGGTGTGGTTGTGGCGGACCTTGCGGTCGCGGACGGCGGCCTCGGCGTGGGGGATGGCGTCTACGATGAACTGGGCGTAGATGCGGGTGATGTTCAGGCGGTCCTGGTCGGTGAAGACGGGGGCCTCCTCGACCAGGTCCCAGGCGGGCATCATCTTATGTAGGCGGAAGTCGGCGTCCATGCCCCAGGGGCCGCCGTACTGCTCCCGCCCGGACTGGAAGTCCTCATACATGAGGTAGGCCAGGCGCTTGAAGACCTCGGCCCAGCCGGCCTTGCCGGTGAGGTAGTAGAGGAAGCCGGCCCGCCCCAGGGGCTCGGTGATGCCGCCGTGGGCGGAGATCTCCAGCATGTGGCGGGCCTCGGCCATTTCCCTCTCGATGAGGGCCTCATCCGGGTCCAGGGCCAGATCGGGTACTTGGGCCAGGACTTCCGGCCCCAGGGCCACCTCCAACAGAGGAGGCAGGAGCACTCCCTCGTCGTCCCGCGCCAACGCCGACACCAGGAGGTCGGCGGCCTGGGCCACCCCTTGGGCGTCGCTGCCTCCCACCAGGATGAGGTTGACGCCGGCGCCCCAGGGGTCGTGGACGGTGCGCAGGACGTGGCCACCCTTTCCGGGGTAGAAGCGGTCGGCGGCCACATAGTGTTGGGCGTAAAGGGGGGCGAGGAAGGGGTTGTCCACCAGGTTTCCCAGGGCGATGAGGTTCAGGTCCGGGGGGTCCCAGGGATCGAGCTCGGAGTCCAGGTAGAGGGGCAGGATTACCCCGTCTCGGTCCTGCACCGCCTGGACGATCTTGGCCGCTTGGGCCCGGTAGGCGGGGGTGTTGGGGGTGACGATGCCGGCCCAGGGGACCCCCTCGCGGGTGAGGGGGGTCTCCAGGTAGAGGGGCTTGGCCTGGGCGATGTCTCGCCAGGTGTGGGGAGCGGTGTCATGCATGGCGCTAGTCTTCCATTTCCAGGGTCACCAGGGCGGGGCCGTCGGTCAGGGGCAGGGAGACGACGCCCACCGCTTCCTGAATGGGGGCAGCGCCGTCGGCGGCATAGGGGTTGAAGGGATAGACCGGCCAGCTCAGCTCGGCGCCGGGGGGCATATGCAGGCGCCAACCGTCCTGGCCCACCCAGCCGCCGGCCTCGGAAGTGGCCAGGCGGACCGTCTCCCCGTCGAGGGCGTAGCTGGAGCCGGCCCCGGTGGTCAGGGGAGCCTGGTAGTCCAGCTTGAGCAGGAGTTGGCCGGTGGCGTCGGCGGGCCCGGCGAGCTTCACGGTGAGGTGGCCGGGGTCCACGATCTCGGTCTCGATGCGGCAATCGTGGCCGCCGTAGGTGAGGGTGACGGCGTCGGCCTGGTCGCCCTGTCGGAGTTGGGCGGCGTCGGGGAGGTAGAGGGGGCCGTCGGGGCCGGGAAGGACGAAGTTGCTCCATTCCGGCTGGTCCTTGGAGTTGCCGCCGCCCACGATCAGGCGGGGCCCCTGGTTCCAGATGCTGAGGAAGGACTGGCGGTCCATGCCCCAGCGGTTCTCGGCGGGCGGGGCGATGAAGCCGCCCAGGCAGTAGAACCAGCCGTCCTTGCGGCGGATGAGGGCGTGGCCGGGGTCCTCGACGGCGTAGTCGTCCTGGTCCTGGAGGATCTCCTCCTCGGGGCCCTCCTGGTAGTGGACGTAGGCGGAGGCCACGTGCGGGTCGAGGCCGTACTGAGCCCCGGAGATCTTGATGCTGCCGCCGGTCTTGATGTAGGTGACCTGAGGCTCACCTTGGTGGGCCCGCTCCTCGAGCAGGTTCTCCACCAGGAAGCGGGCGTAGCGGCGACCCTTGGGGGTGAGATTCCAGGCCACCAGGCCGGTGGTGGAGACGTGATCGTGATACTTCACGCGCCCGTCAATGGTCTCCACGGTGCGACCGTCGGGGTAGGTGTAGCGGATGTGGAAGTCCAGGGCCCGCCGGAGGCAGTCGAGCACGCCCTCATCGCCGGTGTAGTAGTGGTAGAGGCCGATGGCATGGACGTAGACCAGGTTGTAGGCGGTGGTGGGGCCCTGGTGCTCGAGCCAGTAGCCCTCCGGGGTCTGCTCCTCGACGGCGCGGTAGATCATGCGCCGGCCGTTCTCCCGCCATTCCCGCCGATCGAACACCTGGCCGGCGCGGTAGAGCCCTTGGGCCTGCCAGGTGGGGATATTGTGTACATGGGACTGCTTCAGCTGCTCGTGGATGCCGGTGTAGGCCAGGGTGAGGCCCTCTTCCCAGCGGGCTTTTCTCTCCGCCCCCAGGTGGTCCCGCATGAGGGCGTAGGTCTCCACCCAACGGTACATGGACCAGGGCATGAAGATGGGCCCCCAGGTGGAGCCGTCCACCTTGATGAACTCGACGGAGCCGTCGGGGTTCTGGAAGTCCCGCCAAGCGTCGCCGCCGCGGCGGATGTGGTGGAGGATGCGCTCATCGCCGTGGTAGGGGTTGACGGGGCTCTCGGTGGTGTAGAGGAGGGCCAGGGGATAGATGAGGTCCTGGTTGGTGACGGCCCAGCCGCCGCCGGTGAGAAAGCGGCCGGTGGCCTCATCGAAGCGTTCCAGGTTCAGGGGGACGTCTTCGGCGAGCATCTTCAGATAGGTTTGGCGGATGTCCATGGGGGTGTGCTCCTGGGAAGGATGGGGTGGACTCGGTGGACGGGGGTGGACAGGGGGGCGCGGGGGCCCCCACTAGCCACTCTCCCCTAACCACTGTACTACCGAGAATAGGGATCGGCGGCGTCTCGGAGGCCGTCGCCCATGAAGTTGAAGGAGAGGACGGCGGCCACCACGAAGAGGGCGGGAATGAGCAGCCAGGGGGCCAGGGCCACCGTCTGGAGGTTCTGGGCCTCCTGGAGGAGCACCCCCCAGCTGATGGTGGGAGGCCGGAGGCCGAGACCGAGGAAGGAGAGGCTGGTCTCACCCAGGATCATGCCGGGGATGGAGAGGGTGAGGGAGGCGATGATGTAGCTCAGGAAGGAGGGGAGCATGTGGCGCAGGATGATGCGCCATTCCCCCGCCCCCTGAAGGCGGGCGGCCATGACGAAGTCCTCCTCCCGGACGGAGAGGAAGCGGCTGCGGACCACTCGGGCCAGCCCGGTCCAGCCGATGAGGGATAGGAGGATGACGATGGCGAAGTAGCGCTGGACGGTGGACCACTCGCGGGGAAGGGCGGCGCTGAGGGCCATCCACAGGGGGATGGTGGGGATGGAGCGGAGGAACTCGATGATGCGTTGCACTATGACGTCCAGGGTACCGCCCCAGTACCCGGAGGAGCCGCCGGCGAGGATGCCGATGACGAAGCTGATGAGGACCCCCAGCAGGCCGATGGAGAGGGAGATGCGGGAGCCGTAGAGGATGCGGGAGAACATGTCCCGCCCCAAGCGGTCGGTGCCGAGGAGGTAGATATTGTGGTCCTCGACCTCGGGGTCAAGGCCGAAGAGATGCACGTCGGTGGGGATCAGCCCCAGCAGCTTGTAGGGGAAACCGTGGACGAAGAAGCGGACGGGATACACCCGGTTGGGGTCAGGCACGTAGCTGATGACGTAGGTTTCCTTATCGCGGGTGCGGTCCAGGCCGTAGACGAAGGGGCGCAAGCTGAACTGGCCGTCGCGGACGAAATGGATGCCCTGCGGGGGGGCGAAGGTCAGGGTCTTCTCGTAGGCGTTGGGGTCGTAGGGGGAGAGGAACTCGCAGAAGATGGCGGCGAAGTAGAACACGATGACGATGAAGGCGCCGACATTGGCCACCCGGTGTTTGCGGAAGCGCCACCACATCAATTTCCACTGCGAGGCCACGAAGATATGCTCTTCCTCGGCGGTGAGCCTGCCTTCATCGCGGGCCAGACGCGCCTCGGCGTTTTGCGCTTCAACCATTTCGTTCGTCCTCATATGATGACTAGCCGATCGATGAGTAGCGAATGCGCGGGTCTATCACCACCAGCAGGATATCGGAGATCAGGGTGCCGATGACGGTGAGGACGCTGAGGAGAAGGACGAAGGATCCGGTCAGGTACATATCCTGAGAGAGCAGGGTCTTGAGCATTAGGGGTTTGTTGGTGGGCAGGTTCAGGACGATGGAGACGATGGTGGCCCCGGAGAGGAGGCCGGGGAGCATCCAGCCCACGGTGCTGATGAAGGGATTGAGGGCGATACGCACCGGGTACTTGAGGATGACGCTGCGTTCCTTGAGGCCCTTGGCCCGAGCGGTGATGACGTAGGGCTGGCGCAGCTCATCGAGGAGGTTGGCACGCATGGTACGGATCATGCCGGCGGTGCCGCTGGTGCCGATGATGACCATGGGCACCCAGATGCGCTTGAGCACCTCCAGGATCTTGGCCCAGGACCAGGGTTCGCCCTCGAAGGCGGTGGGATAGAGGCCCCCGACGTTGACCCCGAAGCGGCTCCAGACCAGCCAGAGGATGACCAGGGCCAGGAGGAAGTCGGGAACGCCGACGCCGAGGAAGCCCACGAAGGTGGCGGTGTAATCCCCCGGGGAGTATTGGTGGGTGGCGGAGTAGACGCCGATGGGGAAGGCCACCGCCCAGATGAAGAAGGTGCTGAGGAGGGCGATGATGGCGGTGAGCCAAAAGCGCTCGAAGATGAGGTCGGAGACCGGCTGGTTCCACTCGAAGGAGACGCCGAAATCGCCGTGGAGCACGCCCCCGATCCACTTGATGTAGCGCACGTGGACCGGTTGCCCGAGGCCGTATCTCTGCTTGAGGGCCGCCAGTACATCCTCGGGGACCTGGTCCCCGCGCTGCTGCAACTGGGCCACGTAACTGGTGAGGTAGTCGCCCGGGGGCAGCTCGATGATGGCAAATGAGACCACGGATATGAGTATGAGGGTGGGGATGACGTAGAGAACACGGCGGATGATGTACTGAAGCACTGGCAGTCCCTCCGATTTCCCAGGCCCGCGTCCGACACAGCCCGCTGAACGGGCCTCAGAGAAGGCTGTAGGTAGTGTTCATGAGAGAGAGGGCCGGCCCGGAGGCCGGCCCTTGGCTAGGTGCCCGGACGGACGCGTCCGGGCACTGCGGTCCCCGCAGGCTAGGCCTGGCGGATGAACCACTGCTCCTGCCACTTGTCGTTGTCCTTCAGGATACTGAAGAGGGCAGGATCGGGAACGTTGCGCAGCTCGTTCTTGACGATGGAGATGGCCAAGGCGTAGCCGCAGGTGAGCACGGTGTAGGCATTCCGGCAGTAGATGCGGAGGATCTCCTGGAGGGCCTCCAACTGCTTGGCGGTATCCACGGTGCTGAGCAGAGAATCGTGCAGCTCGACCTGGGTAATGGCATCGCCCTCGGGCGCCTCGCCTTCCTTGCCCTGGGTCTGGTAATACTGACCCCAGACGGGGGCGAAGTAGGTGCTGCTGCTGACGGGGACGAACCAGAGCATGTAGATCATGCGGGAGAGGCCGGGATAGTCGGACATGATGTAGCCGACGGACTCATACTCGTGGGAGTTGATGCGCGGCCACCAGAGGTCGTAGGAGATCTCCTCGGCGGTGACGTTCAGGCCGATTTCCTTGAGGTAGTTGGCCATCAGGTCGAGGGGATCCATCATGCCGGCCATGACGTCAATCTTGAGGAGGAAGGGGCTGCCGTCCGGGTAGGTGCGGAAGCCGTCCGCCCCCTTGGCCATGCCCATATCGTCCAGGATAGCCTCGGCCTGGGCCGGGTCATGGACGAGGTAGTCGAAGAGTTCGGTCTCATCGCGGATGATGTCGAACAGGTCGAGAACGTCGCCGTACTCGCTGAGGTAAACGAGATCGTTGATCTCATCCCGGTCCATGGCCATGTTCATGGCCCGGCGGAAGCGCACGTCCATGAGGACTTCGCGCAGCTTGTCGTTGCCCACCAGGGTGAGGTTGGGATAGATCATGGCGCCGTTGCCGACGCTGGGGTCCTTGATCACCCGGTAGCCGCCCTTCTCCCGGTTGTCCAGGAACAGGGGCAGGTCGGAGAAGGCGATGTTGCGAGCAGCGTAGGTGACCTCTCCGGAGAGGGCCTTCATGGTGATCATGGACTTGTCTTCCACGACCAGGCCGCGCTGGATGTCAATGTAGGGGAGCTGGTTGCCTTCCGGGTCCACCTTGAAGTAGTAAGGGTTGCGCTCCCAGATCCAGGGCGGGTCGGCGGTGGTGAGCACGTGCGACCGCAGGGAGGGGATGTCGGGGTTGAGCCGCAGGTCCACCATGTTGGCCCAGAGCTGGGTCCAGTTCTCCAGCCCGGCGTCCTTGACCATCTTGTCAATGTCTTCTTGCTTGGTGTAGTTGGGGTGGAACTGCATGAGGTAGTGCTTGGGGTTCTCCAGGCCCACGGGGGCGCCCCAGACGAAGGCCATCTGCAGGGCCAACATGCCCTGCGGCGCGGCGAACTTGGCCTTGAAGGTGTAGTCGTCCACGACCTCGATGACGCCCATTTCGCCGCCGGCGGTGAACCAGGCGGGCGCGGTCGGGGTCAGCTCTTCGTTCTGGAGCACGTCCTCGTACCAGAAGAGGATGTCCTCGGTGGTGAAGGGCTCGCCGTCGGACCAGCGATGGCCCTCACGGATGGTGAAGGTCCACTCGGTGCCGTCGGCGTTGACCTCGACGTTCTTGCCCAGGTTGGGCTCCCAGGCGCTGGCGTCGTCGTTCCACTTGACCCAGGGCTCGAGGTTGTAGGACATACCGCCGCGCATGTCGGCCACGCCGGTGAAGGCCCAGTCCAGGGTGCCGCCGTACTGACCGATCTCCTCGACGACGGGGATGATCAGGGGGTCCTTGGGCATGCGCTCTTCCACGGGGGGAAGGGAGCCGGCGGCGACCATCTCCGCCAGCATGGGGGCCTCGCCGTACTTGGAGGCAGCCATGGGAGCGGTTGTAGCTTCCGGAGCGGTGGTGGCCTCCGGGGCAGTGGTGGCGGCGGCAGCGGTAGTCGGGGCGACGGTAGCGACGGGGGCGGCGGTGGGTTCCGGGGCGGTGGTGGCGGTGGCGGCGGGGCTACCACCGCAAGCGGTGGCCACGGCGGCGCCGGTAGCGATGGCGGATAGGCGCAGGAAACCACGTCGGCTGAGGGTACTCTCGGACATGCGAACCTCCCTTTGATTGTGGTGCTAGGTGGGACTGCAGCCGCAGTTCAAGCTAGAGGGCCGCGGCTTCGCGCCGGGGCGGCCCGGTAAGCTTCTTCGTCCGAGCGTCTCCGGGGCAGGGAGGAGGCCGGTTAGGGGCAACCAGGATATCAAGGGCGGCGGGGTATCCCCGGGAGGTACAGACGCTGTAGCAACCATATTATACTAGCAACGACGACGGCTTTCAACTACAGGATGAATCATGTATGGCGGGGGTGCTTCGGAGCGGTCGGACAGGGCGGACAGGTTGGACAGGGCGGACGATTTGGACCGCGATGGGCGTTTGGATCGCGAAGGACGCGAAAGGGGGACGAAAACGCGAAAGGTGGTCGTCAGGCGGGGGGGTGCGTGTCCCTGGGGCGGCACCGAGGAGGAATACCAGCGGACACGACGGTCTAAAGGCCGCCGTGTCCGCCGACGAGCTAGGAGAGGACTACATCTCTTCCTGGAAGCTGAACCGATTGCGGCGACGAGACTCCAGCATGGCCTTGCGGATGATCTCGTGGACGGCCACCGGGTCGGGGATGTTCCGCAGGATGGCCTCGGGCAGAGAGGGATCGTGAGTATGGAGAATCACGTCGCCCAGGTCGAGCATGCGCTCCCCCAAGTTCTGCTTATGGTCCACGTCCTCAATTCGCACCAGCTCGATGTCGTCTCGATCCTTGCCCAGGAGCCCGGTGGTGATGCGGATGCGCTCTGTGGTGACGGTGTAGTGCTCGGTGAGGGAGAGGAAGGGACGACCCTCCCATAGCACCTTCTCCTCGGAGTCGGTCGAGTCCGTCGTCGTGCCGGTGGTAGGGACCGTCCGGGCAGGGAGGCCGATGTCGTCCAGCATCTCGTCAATGGCGACGAGGACCCCGTCGGCGATGGAGGTCACCAGCACCTGCAACTGGTCCTTGGGTATCGAGTCCACCTCGATGTTGCTCTCGGCAATGGACTGCCAGATTCTGGCGCTGATCTTGGCTCGGTTCTCCTGCAATGACGCCATACCGTCCTCCTCGCGTGTGATCCCGTGGTCTACGCCTATTGTACCCCATCCGGCGAACGGTTTCTATGCTGAAGCCGACCCCGCTTCCGTGAGCCTCGGCTTCCACAGGGCCATGGCCACCGCCGCCACCAGGGCCAGGGCCGACCCGAAGTAGAAGGGGGCGCTGGGGCCGAAGCCCTGCCAAGCGCCCAGCCCGCTCCAGAGCACCCCGGCGATCACCGAGGCGGGGAAGTCCAGGACACCGAGGACGGCGGCATAGGTGCCGAAGGC
>JBBQIE010000054.1:0-9011 GCA_038324625.1 Anaerolineae bacterium
CCGACCCTCTCAGCGCCGTCATGACCCGCCGGGTGATAACCATCGGCGAATATTCCCCCCTTGAGGAGGCCGCCGCCGTCATGCGCGAGAGGGCCATCGGCGGCCTGCCGGTGGTGCGCGGCGACAAGCTCATCGGCATCATCACCGAACGGGACCTCTTCGACGTCTTCTCTCGCCTGCTCGGGGTGGGAGAACCGGGGGTGCGTTTGAGTGTTTCCCTGCCCTCCGACCGTGGGGCCCTGGTGACCCTGCTCCGCGAGCTTACCGATCAGGGTGGAGAGATAGTGGGCCTGGGCACCATGCGCGAGGGAGAGGCCAGGCTGATGATGGTCAAGGTGACCGGCCTGCCGGCTGAGCAGGCCCAGGCAGCCGTGGGCATTGCCGGGGCGGAGTTGGTGGATGTCCTGGTCGAGGATTGAGCCATGATCTGTCCTTCCATCGCCTGCCTCCGTTGTCGCACCAAGATCGTCTGCACCCTGGGACCGGCGTCCAACGATCCCGCCACCATCGGGGCCATGATCGAGGCCGGGATGTCAGTGGCGCGCATCAACTTCTCTCACGGGACAGCAGAGGAGAACGCCCGCGTCATCAGGACCTGCCGGGAGGTGGCCGCTGGCTATGCCATGCCCATCGGCATCCTCGCCGATCTCCAGGGGCCCAAGCTGCGCATCGGCAGCTTCGCCAAGGGCAAGGCCAAACTCAAGATCGGCCAGGAGTTCGAGCTCCGAGCTGAAGACGGCGAGGGTGATGACTCCGGGGTAAACGTTCCTCATCCCGAGGTACTGGAAGCCATCGCCGAGGGCCATCATATCCTCCTCGGCGACGGGGACATCGAGATGGTGGCCCTGAGGCCGACCGATACCGGCATCCTCTGTCGAGTGGTGGTGGGCGGCACCCTACTGTCGCGCAAGGGCATTACCGTGCCTGGGATTCACCTGCGCCTGCCGGTGCTGACCGAGAAGGACCACCAGGACTTGGCCGTGGCCCTGGAGGAGCGGGCCGACTTCGTGGCTCTGTCCTTCGTGCAGCAGGCCGCCGACATCGAGTTGCTCCGGGCGGCCATGCAGGAGCTGGGGGCAGCCGTGCCTATCGTGGCCAAGATCGAGCGCCGCCAGGCGTTGGAGTGCTTCGATCAAGTGCTGGCGGCGGCCGACGCCGTCATGGTGGCCCGGGGAGATCTGGGGTTAGAGGTCCCGGCAGAGGAAGTGCCCATAGACCAAAAGATGATCATTGCCAAGGCCCGCGCCGCCGGCAAGCCGGTCATCACCGCCACCCAGATGCTGGAGTCCATGATGGCCAACCCCCGGCCCACCCGCGCCGAGGCCAGCGACGTCGCCAACGCCATCCTGGACGGCACGGACGCGGTGATGCTCTCCGGGGAGACGGCTGCCGGCAAGTACCCGGTGGAAGCAGTGCGGATGATGCGCCGGATCGCCGAGGTGACCGAGAAGCATCTCGGCGAAGCCATCCCTGCTGCCGATGCTCCTCCCGAGGGGCGCGCCTCCTCGGTTACCGAGGCCATCAGCGAGGCCACCTGCCGCATCGCCGCCGAGGTGGGGGCCAAGGCCATCGTCGCCGCCACCATGTCCGGCTGGACCGCCCGCATGGTGGCTCGTCATCGCCCCTGGGCCCCCATCGTTGCCGTCACTCCCAACCCCGAGGCCGTGGGTCGGCTCACCTTGGTCTGGGGAGTAGCGCCCATTCTGTCCGAGGAGTACGCCAGCACCGACGCCATGACCACCGCTTCCCTGGACTTGGCCGTCCGCCTGGGGTTGGTGGACCGGGATGACCTCGTGGTCCTGACCGCCGGCGTCCCTCTGGGTGGACCCGGGCGCACCAACATGATTCGCATCCATCGCCCCAGCGAGATACTCACAGAATCCTAGCCGCATCGCGAGGCTTGAATCAGCCAAGAGGCCCCGTCGTCAGTTGACGACGGGGCCTCTTGGCTGAGCTGTCGGACCGGTCGGACCCGAGAGGCTACCGCTGGGGTGCCTGGGCCTGAGGCTGATAGGCGCGATCGGCGTCCTCCCGCCGCGCCAGGGGGGCCTGGACATCGGTGGTGCAGTAGGGGCACACCGTCCACCTCAAGTCCAGAAGGCGGCCGCACTTGGAGCACTTGCGCCGCAGGCGGGTCTGGCACTCGGGGCAGATCATGAAGTCCCGCTCTACCGGCGCCCGGCAGCTGGAGCAGGTCAAGCGCTCTTCCACATCCCGCAGCAGAGCCTCTTCCTCCAGGGCCCGCTCGTAAGCCTGGTTCAAGGTCTCCTTGGGGCGAAGGATGAGATACAGGAGCAGCCCGGGCAGATTGAAGACCACCACCAGGATGGTAGCCAGCAGCTGCGCGAAGACGTCTCGGGTTCGGGAGCGGATGTCGCGGAAGGTCCAGATCACGATGCTCAGATAGAGAGAGACCGCGAAGGCGGTGAGGAACCCGGTGGCAATCTGGAGAATGCCGTTGAGATTCAGGTCGGTGCCCATGAGGGGGACAACTCCCAAGTCGTAGCTTGGCGGAATCCGACGATTATACCATTCGCCCCTGGTACTGGCACCTCGTGCCCGACCGGGGTGGGTCTCAGTTAGGGGCTAGCAGGAATTGTAAGTCCCGGTCACCCCAGCACCATGTTCGCGTCGACCTGTGTCAATCACCGTCACCCTGAACGAAGTGAAGGGTCTCAGCCCGCGAAGTAGAGATGCTTCACTGCGCTGAGGAACGCTCTGCTCAGCATGACGGGTGTGGGCCTGGCGTGGCTAGCGGAACCGGCTCCCAGATTGAGACACACCCCCGGCCGGCTCTTTGCCGCCGATCGGGCTAGAAGAGCGATGGCTGGGCGGCGGCCGTTTCCTCCGGCGGCTCCAGGCCCAGGTGCTCGTAGGCCAGGGCCGTGGCCACCCGCCCCCGAGGGGTTCGATGGATGAAACCCTTCTGCAAGAGGTAGGGCTCGCACACGTCCATGATGGTGTCCGCTTCCTCGGATACCGAGGCCGCCACCGTCTCCAGGCCCACCGGGCCGCCGCCGAACTTCCGCACCAGAGCCTCCAGCACTCTCCGGTCCAGGTCGTCCAGGCCCAGGTCGTCCACCTCCAGCAACTCCAGTCCCTGCCGGGCCACTTCCCGGTTGACGTCCCCCTGGGCCCGCACCAGAGCGTAGTCGCAGACTCGGCGCAGCAGCCGGTTCGCCACCCTGGGCGTCCCCCGGGACCTCCGGGCCACCTCGGCCACCCCTTCCTCGTCCACCTCCACTCCCAGGATCTCTGCCGATCGCCGGACGATCCGACACATGGCCTCTTGATCGTAGAAGTCCAGCCGCTGGATGGCCCCGAAGCGGGAACGCAGGGGGGAGCTGATCTGGGCCAACCGGGTGGTGGCCCCAATGATGCTGAACCGAGGCAGCGACAGGCGGATATTGCGGGCTGCCGGCCCCTTGCCGATGATGATATCGAGAGCGAAATCCTCCATGGCCGGGTACAGGACTTCCTCCACCACCTTCGAGAGGCGGTGGATCTCGTCAATGAAGAGGATGTCCCCCTGTCGCAAGCTGGTCAGCACCGCCGCCAGGTCGCCCGCCCGCTCGATAGCCGGCCCGGACGTTACCTTTATGTTCACCTGCATCTCATTGGCCACGATGTGAGCCAGGGTGGTCTTGCCCAAGCCTGGGGGGCCGTACAGAAGAAGATGATCCAGCGGCTCCTGGCGAGCGCGGGCCGCCTCGATGAACACCCGCAGGTTCTCCACCACCTTCCGCTGGCCGATGTACTCGTCCAGCATCCGGGGGCGGAGCTCCCTCTCGGAGGTGATTTCCGTTTCCTGTCCCTTGGCCGATACAATGCGTTCGTTCATGTCTTTAACCTTGATCGAGTATAGCAGAGGCACATGGCCCAAGCTATAGAGGGGGGCGGCTCAATGGACCGGCAGGGCGACGTGACCCATTTCCTCCCCGACCTCATCGCTGCCGCCGGCCTGACGACCATGCAACCCCTTCCGCGCTTGCCGGTGCTCGACATTCAGACCGACTCCCGACAAGTCCGTCCCGGCTCGCTGTTCGTCGCCTACAAGGGCATCACCGCCGATCGGCACGACTTCATCGCGGCGGCAGTGAAGGCGGGCGCGGTGGCCGTGGTCGCCGAGCGCCCCCCGGAGGAACCGATCTCCGTGCCCCTGGTGCTGACCGACGACGGCCGGCGCGCCTGGGCCCGCTTGGCCGCCGCCTGGCATGGCTTCCCCGGTCGCCGGCTCCGGGTGGCCGGCATCACCGGCACCGACGGCAAGACCACCACCGCCTCCTTGCTCCACCACATCCTCAGCGTCAACGGCGTGTCCACCGGTCTGATCAGCACGGTGCGGGCCGTAATCGGCATCCGCCTCCTCGACACCGGGCTGCACACCACTACCCCGCCGCCCTCCGCGGTCCAGGCCCTGCTGGCGGAGATGGTCGCCGCCGGTTGCTCGGCGGCGGTGCTGGAGGCCACCAGCGAGGGGCTGGCCCAGGAGCGCTTGGAGGGCTGCGAGTTCGATCTGGCCATCCTGACCAACGTCACTCACGACCACCTCTACTTCCATGGCTCTTTCGCCGCCTACCGCGAGGCCAAGGCCAAGCTCTTCCGCTATCTGGCCCCATCGGCCCGCAAACCGGGGACACCCAAGGTCGCCATCGTCAACGCCGACGACCCCTCGGCCGCGTACTTCAGCGCCATCGAGGCGGATCGGCATCTCACCTACGGTCGGGCCCCGTCGGACCTGCGTATCGAGGATGTCATCTCCGGCTCCGAGGGAGTGCGCTTCTCCCTCACTACCCCGTGGGGCACCACCGCGGTCGCCCTCCCTCTCCTGGGCGAGTTCAACGCCCACAACGCCACCGCCGCCATCGCCGCCGCCTGCTCCTGGAGCGTCAGCCTGGCCGATGCCGCCGAGGCCTGCGCCTCCTTTCCCGGCATCCCCGGGCGGATGCAGGTCGTCAATCGGGGCCAGCCCTTCGCGGTGGTGGTGGACTTCGCTCACACCGCCTACGCCCTGGAGCAGGCCCTCCGCGCCCTTCGCCCCCTGACCGCGGGCCGCCTGATCGTGGTGTTCGGGTGCGCCGGGGAGCGCGACGTGCTCAAGCGCGCCCCCATGGCGCGTACCGCCGTGACCCTGGCCGATCTTGCCGTCTTCACCGCCGAGGACCCCCGCACCGAGGATCTGGATTCCATACTGGCCCAAATGGCGGAGGGCGCCCGCGCCGCCGGAGCTCAGGAGGGCCGGGACTTCCGCCTGATCCCCGACCGAGCCGAGGCCATCCGGGAGGCGGTGAGTCTGGCCCGACCGGGCGACAGCGTCATCCTCTGCGGCAAGGGTCACGAGCAGTCCATGTGCTACGGCCGGGAAGAACGGCCCTGGGACGAGGTGACCGCGGCCATATCGGCCCTGGCCTCCCTAGGCTACGGCTGAGGGTCATGGCTTCCTAAGTCCTCCCGTGTCCTGCTATAATCAGACTTGTCAAGAGACATCAGACGAAACAGCTTCCCGCAATAGGAGATAAGCCAGTGCGAACCTGGATCAGAGTGCTCGTCACCCTTGGCCTGCTGGTTGGCGCGCTGGTCCCGATGGGCCTCTCGACCGCCCAAGAGAGCGCCCAACCCCGAGACTGGTACCTGGGCAAAATCCTCTTCAAGTCGGACCGGGGCGGAGAGGAAGCCATTTACGCCATCCAGCCCGACGGCTCCGACCTCCAGCGAGTGGATGACCCGAACGTCGGCTTCTATTTCGCCGAGGCCCTCCAACGAGACGTCACCTCCGCCGACGGCCACTTCCGCCTCTTCGTGCGGCAGGTGGGAAGCGATACCCAGATTTGGCAGGAGAACCTGCAGACCGGCGGCATCGCCTACATCGCCGGCGGCGGGTCCGGCCTCGACTACGAGCCTGCCTGGGCCCCCGACAACCGCTGGGTGGCCTACGTCTCCCAGCGCGACGGCAACGACGAGATCCACGTCCTCGATCGCCAGAAGAACGAAGACCATCGCCTCACCAGCAACTCCTGGGAGTGGGATAAGCACCCCTCCTGGAGCCCCGACGGTGAGCAGATCGTCTTCTGGTCCAACCGCGATAGCGGCTGGAAACACATCTGGGTCATGGACGCTGACGGCAACGACCCGCACAACATCTCCGGCTGGAGCCAGTGGAACGACTGGGACCCCGTCTGGGTCCGCACCGTGCCTTCCGAGCCGGAGCCGATAACCGTCGGCGACGTGGCCAAGCTGGAGTTGCGCACCGAGCCCACCTGTACCCCGGCCTTCGCCGACTACGTGGGCAAGATCCTCTTCAAGTCCGACTCCGAAGGGGCGCCCGCCATCTTCCTCTGGGACCCGGAGGAGAGCAGTGCCTGCCGCGTGGACGACCCCGACGTCGGCTTCTACTACGCCGAGGCCCTCCGGCGGGATGTTCTTTCCCCGGACGGCACCTACAAGCTCTTCGTCCGGCAGGTCGGCTCCGACTATCAGATCTGGCAGGAGAACACCGACACCGCCGCCATCTCCTACATGGCCGGGGGCACCCCCGGGGCCGACTACGAGCCTGCCTGGGCGCCCGACGGCGTCAATATCGCTTACGTCTCTCAGGCCGACGGCAACGACGAGATCCATCTCTACAATCGTGAGACCAAGACGGACCGCCGCCTCACCAGTAACTCCTGGGAGTGGGACAAGCACCCCTCCTGGAGCCCGGACGGCGACCAGATCGTCTTCTGGTCCAATCGCGACAGCTCCTGGAAGCATCTCTGGTTCATGAGCCCGGGCGGCGGCAGCCAACGCAACGTCGGTCGTTGGGGGGACTGGAACGATTGGGACCCGGTCTGGGTCAAGAAAGCCCCCTCTCCGGCGCCCGCCCTAGCGCCCCTGGTCCTGGACCCGAGCGCCCTGGCCACCTCGGAGCCGCGAGAACTCACTCCCCTGCCCCGGGACTGGTACCTGGGCAGGATCCTCTTCAAGTCGGACCGGGGCGGCCAAGAGGCTATCTACGCCGTCAAGCCCGACGGCTCCGACCTCCAGCGGGTGGATGACCCGAACGTCGGCTTCTACTTCGCCGAGGCCCTCCAGCGAGACGTCACCTCCGCCGATGGAAACTACCGCCTCTTCGTTCGCGAAGTGGGCGGAGATGTGCAGATCTGGCAGCAGAACATTCAGACCGGCACCATCGGCTACATCGTCGGCGGCGGGTCCGGCCTCGACTATGAGCCCGCCTGGGCCCCCGACAACCGCTGGGTGGCCTACGTCTCTCAGCGCGACGGCAACGACGAGATCCACGTCTTCGACCGGGAGACCAAGAGCGACCGTCGCCTAACCGACAACTCCTGGGAATGGGACAAGCATCCATCGTGGAGCCCCGACGGTGAGCAGATCGCCTTCTGGTCCAATCGCGACAGCGGCTGGAAGCACATCTGGGTCATGGGGGCCGACGGCAGCGACCCCACCAACATCACCGGCTGGGGCCAGTCCAACGACTGGGACCCCGTCTGGGTCGGCACTATACCCTCTCCTCCGTAGAGCCCTATCCGAAAGCCGTGCCCGGCCGCTCCATGGCCCAGGGCACGGCTTTCCGTCGTCCAATAGTCGGCCAAGCCACCTCCCACTCATCAGGTGAGAAACACTATGAAGCTAGATCGAGACAACCAAGCTCCTGAATCCTACGCGATGCGCCACCTCGGTAACGACGTGACGCATCGCGCCCTAGTCGCTCTGCCGGCGCTGTTGCTCGCCTTGATTCTGGCCTGGGCCAACTCCGTCGTCGCCTTCGCCGCCGCACCGGATTACGTGGTTCAGAGCGGGGACACCCTGACCGGAATCGCCATGACCGTGGGGACCACCGCCGAGGAGGTGGCCCTACTCAATAACTTGCCCGATCCCAACTACATCTACGTGGGTCAGACCCTGCAGCTGCCCTCGATATCCCAGCCGGACTCGGGAGGCAGCCTCGAGAGCGAGAACGGGGGCGATCAGGCCTGTGAACCGGTACTGCACTTCGTCGCCGCCGGGGAGACCCTGAGCGGCATCTCGATGCAGTACGGGGTGAGCACCGCCCAGATAGCCGCCGTCAACGGCATCGCCAACCCCTCCCTCATCAGCGTCGGTCAGGCTCTGAGCATCCCGGGAGCCGCCTGCGCCCAGCCATTGGTATTGGGGCCGGCCTTCCAGTCCATCGCCTGGGTACCGGAGCAGCCCCGCCAGGGCGACACGGTGAAGCTCACGGTGGTCACTCACGAGCCTCTGGCTGATCTATCCGGTTCCTTTGGCGACCTGCCCATCCACTTCGTCTCCGAGGGCAACAGCCATACCGCCTACCTGGGCATACCGGCCATGGCCGAGCCCGGCTTCCGCGAGGTGCGGCTGTCCCTGGAGGGTGAGCCCAGCCAAGTCCTGGCCATACCGGTGATGGCCGGGAGTTTCATCGAAGAGCGGCTTATCCTCACCCCCGAGACCACTCAGTTGCTGGCCCCGGACGTCGTCCAGCACGAAAATGACCTGCTCGCCAGTGTCACCGCCCGCTTCACCCAGGAGTTCTACTGGGACGGGTCCTTGGCCTTCCCCTTCGCCGCCACGCGCCCCGTCATCTCCGCTTTCGGCACCCGGCGCGCCTACAACGACGGTCCGGTTTCCTCCTTCCACGGAGGTACCGACTACCCAGCCCAGATGGGAGATCCGATTCTGGCCGGGGCCCCGGGAAGAGTGGCCCTGGCCGAGCCCTTGGACGTTCGCGGCAACGCCGTCATCCTGGACCACGGGGGCGGGGTGTTCACCTTCTACTGCCACCTCAGCGAGATTCTGGTCCAACCGGGGGACTGGGTGGCCGCCGGCGAAGTGGTGGGCCTGGCCGGCAGCACCGGCCTTTCCACCGGTCCTCACCTGCACTGGGAAATGCGGGTTCAGGGAGTCCGGGTGGACGCCAACCGACTGGTAGGAACGGCGACAGGCTAAGCCCTGGCGGTCAGGTCCGAAACGAGGGAACCAAAAAGCGGGCGAGGCAGTTGCCTCGCCCGCTG
>JBBQIE010000055.1:0-8975 GCA_038324625.1 Anaerolineae bacterium
GGAACCAGGTATGGGCGCCGCTCCAGGAGAACGCCTCGGCCTACAAGGCCGGTCATACCCTGAATGCCAACCCCATCTCCTGCGCCGCCAGCAACGCCGTCCTGCGCTACCTGCTGGATCACGACTTGGTGAGTCGAGCGAGGGAGGTGGGGGACTACTTCCTGGAGCAACTCCGGTGCCGGTTGCAGCACGATATGGTGGGGGACGTGCGTGGCCTGGGCCTGATGCTCGTAGTCGAATTGGTGCGCGACAGGGCAACGAAGGAACCCTTCCCGCCGGGGTGGGCAGTGAGCCGCCAAGTTGAGGAGGCGGCGTTCGAGAGGGGCCTGATAGTCTATCCTTGCGGGGGCTCGGTGGATGGTCAGGCCGGCGACATGATCCTCATGGCGCCGCCCCTGATCATCACGAAGGAGCAGGTGGATGAGTTCGTGTCCATCCTCGACGGCGCTATCGCGGCGGTGGCCGAGCGTCAGCGGCCAGTCCGCTGACCCGACAGGCCCGTGGGGAGGGGCGGGGATGGGTCAAGTTGTCCGCACGAGCTGGTGTGGAGGTGGTATACTGACAGTGATATCACTGACGCAGGCAAGGGCGCGCCGACTGGAGCAGGACTGATGCGCTACATTCTTACTGACTACATAGAGCGTGCGATGGACCACGCGATCTACGAGTCAATGGACGATGGGGAGTTCGTGGGGAGGATTCCCTGCTGTCCCGGAGTCGTCGCTTTCTCGACGACAGTCGCCGGCTGTCAGCGGGAGCTGCGCTCCGTGCTTGAGGACTGGATCTGGCTTGGGCTTCGGCTCGGGCACCCGATCCCGCCCCTCGGCGGCATTGATCTCAGCAAGGAGCCTGGCAATGAGCCGGTGGGTGCCGTGTAGACGCCGCCTTTTCATCGCTCGTCTGCGCGAACTCGGGTTTGAGGGGCCGTATTCAGGCGCGAACCATCAATTCATGGTCTACGAAAGGCACAGACTGGCGATTCCCTCGAACGATGAGTATTCCGTGCCGCGGTTACGCATGATGCTCCGCGAAGTGGAAGCCATCCTGGGACGAACCATCACGGTCCAGGACTGGACCGATCTCCGCTAATGACGACATCCACAGAATCATCCAGCGTTGGGAGGCAGCTTGATTAGTGAGGGGCGATGAAAGTCGGGATCGTATCCGCGTCTGACGGGCGAGAGCGCGTTCACCAGGGGCTGTTGCCGGTCATCACTGCGCATGTCGAGCGGCTCTCCCACTTCCTGAGAGCCACGGGTGTAGTCGAAATCCTGCGGACGGAGCTCTTCCATTCGCCCGAGGAAGCGCGGTCGGTGGGGGCGCAACTGCGGGCCGAAGGGGCCCAGGCGCTCATCGTCTGCCAACCGGTCTTCGGCTTTCCGCACAATGCTATCTCCCTGGTGCGCGATCTGGCGCTTCCCACGCTGCTGTTTGCCCCTTGGGAACCGGACTACCCGGCCCTGGTGGGGTTGCTCACCATCGGCGGGGGCCTGGCCCAGATCGGCGTCCCCCATGCCCGCGTCTGGGGAAGCATCGAGGACCTGGGTGTGCAGCGGCGCATCCTCGGGTTCTGCCGCGGGGCGGGAGCGGTGTCGGCCCTGCGTGGCCGAGTGGTCGGACAGTTGGGGGGGCGGAGCATGGGCCTCTACACTACCGCTGCCGATGGCGCCGCCTGGCAGGCTCAGTTCGGGGTGGACCTGGATCACGCCGACCAGATCGAGATCGTGCGTCGTGCCGGGTTGGTGCCGCCGGCTAAAGTGGACGCCGGGCTGGACTGGCTCAATCGGCGTGTGGAGATCCAGTTCGATGGGACACAACTGACCCCGGAGAGGCTGGCGGTCCAGGTGCGCTCGTATCTGGCCACCAGAGACATCGCCCGCGACCTGGGCTGGGACGCGGTGGCCCTCAAGTGCCACTACGAGATGAGCGAGTTCCAGGTGATCCAGTGCCTTACCGCTGCCCTTATGAACGATCCCTACGACTGGGAGGGTGCAAAGGAGCCGATCCCTACTGCCTGCGAGGCCGACGCCGACGGCGCCCTCACCATGCTGGTGATGAAACTGGCATCCGGCCTGCCCACTGCCCTCCTGGACCTGCGCTTCTTCGACGCGGACCGGGGGCTATACGTCCTCTCCAACTGTGGGGCGGCGCCGACCTGCTTCGCCTGCACCGATGGTGGGCTCGAGGCCTGTCTGAGCCGCACTACCCTCACGGCCTGTACTCCCAAGTACCTTGGGGGCGGGGCGCATGTATGCTTGGTCTTCGACTCCGGGCCGGTGACCTTGGCCCGCCTGACCCGTGATCCCCAAGGGTATCGCCTGTTGATCGCCGCCGGCGAGGTGGTGAACTTGCCCCTGGGAGAGGTGGTGGGCAGCACAACCATTTGGCCCCACGCCTTCGTGCGTCTGGGGATCGAGCCCCAGGGGCTACTCGAGGTGCTCCACGCCAACCACGTGCATCTCGTCCGCGGGGACTTCCGTCTGGAGCTGGAGGAGTTCTGCCGGTTCAGTGGTATCAGAGCCACGGTGGTGTAGAGGAAATGGGTCGCGCCGCCGATTCCCGCGAAGAGGCCAGTATGAGAGCAAGGCGCCGCCCCCTAGCCTTGGCGCGAATCTGATGCCCAAGACCCTGGCGATGATACATACCGTAGCCGGTATCGTTCCCTCATTCGCGGACCTGGCTGCCGAACTACTCCCGGGGGTGTCGGTGCTCCACGTGGTGGATGAAGGCCTGCTAGCTTGCATCATCGCCCAGGGCCGTATCACCCCGGGCATGTGCCTGCGGGTGGTGCAGCTGGCCGCCAACGTAGAGGCTGACGGGGCGGATGCCATCCTATTGACCTGCTCCGCCATGAGCCCGGCCGTGGATCTGGCGGCGCCGCTGCTCACCGTCCCCATTTTCAAGGTGGATGAGCCCATGGTGGATGTCGCTCTGGAGAAGGGTGCGCGTGTTGGTGTATTCGCCACCGTCGAGGCCACTCTGGAATCGGTGGGCGCCTTGGTGCGACAGAGGGCCTCGGCCCTCCGACAGGAGGCTGAGGTGATCCCGTCCCTGGAAGCGCGGGCCATGACCGCCGCTCGTGCGGGCCATTGCGACGAGCATGATCTCCTGGTCCGCGCCGCGGTGGCGGACCTGGCTTCCGGATGCGACGTCATTGTTATGGCCCAAGCCTCGGCGGCCCAGGCCCTCCCACCGGAGAACCTGGAAGCCATGCAAGTGCCGGTGCTGACCAGCCCACGGCGGGCCCTCGCCCGTCTGCAAAGCCTTCTGGCCTAGCCGGGAACCGTCCCGTGCCCCCCTGGCGGACCCCGGGCCTGGGAGAAGTTGGGGAGGAGCCCATCGGTGGTGCTATAATGCTGGCCGTACGTCGCTTCTAAGAGATAGGGATTCCCAAGGTTGGAGTACGGCATATGCGATGGTCAGGCTCTGCCTCCCGGGCACTGACTCTCATTCTGGCGGTGGTCTTGGCCGCCGGGGGAGGATTCCTGGGATATATCGTCTATTCCACCGCGCGCGATGCGGTGGTGCTGGCTCAGTTCGAATTGCCCGATGCCCCGTCGGTGCCGTCGCTGCCGAGGCAAGAGGGCGCCCCTGACGGTCAGGCTGAGACCACGGGTCAGGAACCTCGTTCGGCCCTGGCGGCGGCCATCGCCAGCCCCCACCAGGACCGGATCAACATCCTCGTTCTCGGCCTGGATGTCGCCGACGGCAGCCTGGAGCCGGCCCGTACCGACACCGTTATCGTGGTATCGGTTGACCCATCCGGCGGCCCACTGGGCATGCTTTCCATTCCGCGCGATCTATGGGTGCCTATCGGCCCCTATGGTGAAAGCCGGATAAACACCGCCTACTTCCTGGGTGAGACTAAGGACTATCCCGGCGGCGGCCCGGGTCTACTGCGGGCCACGGTGGAGCAGGACCTGGGCATCCCCATAGACTACTACGTGTGCGTGGACTTCGAGGGATTCCAGACGCTCGTGGATCAGCTGGGTGGGGTGGATATCCAGGTGGAGCAGGACATCTACGACTCCGCTTTCCCGGACGGTGATGGTGGGGTCAAGACCATCGAGATCTCCAGCGGCTTGCAGCACCTGGACGGGGAGACGGCGCTCCAGTACGCCCGTTCCCGGCACGCCTCCTCCGACTTCGATCGAGCCACCCGCCAGCAGCGCTTGATCCTGGCCATGCGGGACCAGTTCATGGCCAATGAGACTATCCCCGGCCTCATACCCAAGCTGCCTTCGCTCTATCGAACCTTCGCCGGCGCGGTTCAGACCGATCTCTCGCTCGATGACCTGGTGCGGTTGGCCCGTATCGCCAACGGCCTGGATCTAGACAACGTTCAGACGGCGGTGATTGACCATACTATGACCACTCGCTACTTCACCGATCAGGGTTGGGACGTGTTGCTCCCCATCCCGGAGAAGATCGAGCCGGTGGTGGATCGCCTCTTCCGGGCCCCACTGGCTAAGGAAGCGATGGCCATGCAGTATGAGTTGGAGGCCTCCCCGCAAGTGGCCGAGGAGGATGCCGCTATCCTGGTAGTGAACGGCAGCGACAAGCCGGGCCTGGCCGAGGCCGCTGCCGACTATCTCCGGGCCCAGGGGTTCCGGGTGGCCGGGACCGCCGACCTGGATCGGAGTGACTACAGCACTTCGGTGGTGATCCTGTATCAGGAGAAACCGGCGACGCTGGCGGCGGTCACCTCTGCGTTGCGCTTGACCAGCCAGAATATCCGCACCGCTACCGGCAGCACCAGCCCGGAGGCGGTGGACATAAAGGTGATTCTCGGCTCGGACTTCGCTCTTCCGGCCCAATGATCAGATTGTTGCGAACCACATTCTAGTGTGTTACTCTACCCACGGATTGTGACTTGGTTCACTAATGCCCATGAGCCTGGCGGAGGTGGGGTGCCGGTCCCCGCGACGTCAGGCGTTTTCCTGGGTTGAAATATCGTCCGGGTCCAACCGGCTAGGCCGGGAAAGAGACGCTTGGGGGGAGCCCTTGAACCTGCATGACATCGTGAGGGTGGCCGGGGCCACGGTGCTGACGCCGAATGCCGACCTGGATGCCGACGTGAAGTGCGGCTTCTGCGCCGACCTCATGAGCGATGTCCTGTCCCTCGCTACACCGGGATCGCTTCTCCTCACCGGGCTGATTCAGCCTCAGGTGGTCCGAACCGCCGACATGGCCGATATCGTGAGCGTACTCTTCGTAAGAGGGAAGAACCCTCAACCGGAGACGGTAGCTCTGGCCCTGGAGCTTGGGATTCCGCTGCTCTGGGCCAAGGAGACCATGTTCACCGTGTGTGGCCGCCTCTATTCCTTCGGGCTGAACGGCGTTGAACGCATCAGGTAGCCGGGTGGTGGCCGCGCCCGGGCTCCTTAATGGGAGCGAGCTGACCAAGGCCCAGGAACTGGTTTACGAGCTGAAGGTCGGCCAGGTGATGACCCCCGAAGTCGTGTGTGTCTCGCCGGAGCAAACCATGGGGGAGTTGGAACTCATCCTCCGGGACGGCGGCTTCGCCGGGGCGCCGGTAGTGAAAGACGGCCATCTGGTGGGGATAGTCAGCCTTCAAGACCTGATCCTCTCCCTCGAGCAGGGGGCGGTGGACGACCCGGTGGGCAACTGGATGTCGGTTGACCTGCTCACGGTGCGGGAGGGCGACTCGGTCATCGAGGCGGTGAAGGCCTTCTCCCAGCGGCCGGTGGGCCGCATTCCGGTGGTGGACGTGAGGGGCAGCCTGGTGGGCATCCTCACCGGTGGGGATATCACTCGGGGCCTGGTGCGGGCCCTGGATGTGGGTTACCGACAGGGGGAGATAAGCCAGTACCGGGCCAGCCACATCTTCCAGGACATCAGCTCGGACGATACCAGCCTGACCTTGCGCTATCGCATCCCAGCTCGCGACTTCGCACGCAGCGGTGAGGCCTCCAGCAAGCTCAAGCGGGCCCTGCAGCGCCTGGGAGGACGGCCGGAGATCGTGCGCCGACTGGCGGTGGCCGCCTACGAGGCGGAGATGAACCTGGTCATCCACACCGACGACGGTGGGGAACTGCTGGTGGATATGCGCCCGGACCGGGTCCGACTGGTGGTCACTGACCAGGGGCCCGGCATCGAGGACGTGTCCGCGGCCCTGGAGCCCGGCTTCAGCACCGCCCCGGATTGGATCCGTGACCTTGGCTTCGGGGCAGGAATGGGATTGCAGAACATCCGTCGTTGTGCCGATGAGTTCGAGATCGAATCGAGGCCGGGAGTGGGGACGCGCCTGGACATTGTGGTTCGGATGGCGCAGGAAGAGCGGCTGGGAAGGCCGGGCCAGTAGCCGGATTGGGGGGTGGCCATGACGGTCGGGGAGATAGCGGCGGCGCTACACCTCGAAGTGATCGGTGCCAATGCGGACCTCTCCCGAGAGGTGAGGGGTGGGTATGCCAGTGACTTGCTCAGTTGCGCCATGGCCGGGGCCAAGCCCGGCGACGTCTGGGTGACGCTCCAGGCGCACCTGAACGTGGTGGCGGTGGCCTCGCTCACGGAAGTGGCAGGCGTCATCATCACCGAGGGGGCGAGACCCGACGCGGACACGGTGAAACGGGCCGACCAGGAGTCCATTGCCTTGCTGGGCACTAAGGAGGACACCTTCTCCACTGTGGCCCGGTTGGTGAAACTGGGGGTGGGGGAGCCGGTCTCAGGGTGAGGTGGATGGCGATGGACCTTCATTTGCACACGGTCCTGTCCGCCTGTGCCGAGATAGAAATGCTACCCCCTCTCATCGTAGAGAGAGCCCTGGAACTGGGCCTGGCCGCCATCGCGATCACCGACCACAACTCTGCAGAGAACGCTGGAGCCGTCCGGGAAGCGGCCCTAGGCTCGGGGCTGGTGGTCTTTCCCGGCATGGAGTTGCGCACCCGGGAAGAGGTGGACTTGCTGGCGCTGTTCGAGGAAGAAGGTGCGGCATTGGCCCTGCAGGAGCGGGTCTATCAGGCCTTGGGCGAGGACCGAAATCGGCCGGAGTTCTTCGGGGAGCAGATTGTGGTGGACGCGGAAGGGAATCCCATTCGGCAGTGCAATCGGCTGCTGCAGAGGGCCTTGCCCTTTCCCATCGGCCCGGCGGTGGAGTTGGTGAAGAGCCTGGGAGGTCTGTGCATCGCCGCCCATGCCGATCGGCCCACCTATGGCATCGTGTCCAACTTGGGGTTCATTCCTCCGGGTCTGCCCCTGGACGGGGTCGAGATATCGCGGTACAGCGAGGTGGATGCTTTCCGTCAGGGCACTCCAGGAGCGGCCGGTTTGGGTGTGGCGTCGTTCGGAGACGCCCACCGCTTGTCCGAGATCAGTGATCGTACTGAGATGTGGCTGGAGGATGCCACCCTCGGCGAAGTGGATTTGGCTTTCCGGCAGGCGGCCGGCCGGCGGTTGCGGGTGAGGCCGGATCGCCATCGAGAGCAATCATAGGGGTAACCGGATGTCCGTGCAGACGACAATAGACCTGATGAAACTCGACGGTATCTTCGCGGCCTATGGAGAGGAGCGAGGGACCTTGATCCCCGTTCTCCAGGCGGCCCAACACCTCTACGGCTATCTGCCGCGAGAGGTCCTGGAGGAGATCGCCCTCCGGCTCGAGGTGCCCCTGAGCCGCGTATATGGAGTGGTCACCTTCTACTCCCAGTTCTATCTCCATCCCCGAGGCCGGAATATCATTCGCTGTTGCGACGGCACCGCCTGCCACGTCAAGGGCACGCCCAAGATAGTGCGGGCCCTGGAGGAACGGTTGGGGATTGATGCCGGGCAGACGACAGAGGACTTCCAGTTTACCCTGGAGGTGGTCTACTGCCTGGGGTCCTGCGCCTTGGCCCCGGTCGTGGTGGTGAACGATCGGGTGATGGGCGGAATGACCCCGGAGAAGACATTGGAGGTGGTGGAGCAGTTGCGGCGCCAGGACGAGGCCGGCGACAGTGCGTGAGATCGCTCTGCATCTCCTGGACCTTCTGGAGAATGCCATCGGTGCCGGCGCCACTCGGGTGGAAGTGGACCTGGTTGAGGATGCCGAAAGCGACGAGCTGCGGCTCTCGGTATGGGACAACGGAAGGGGGGTGCCGGAGATGAGTGGGGAAGGCGTCTTCGATCCCTTCTTCACCACCCGGACGACGCGAAGGGTGGGCCTGGGTCTCCCTTTGCTGAAGGCAGCGGCGGAGCGGGCCGGCGGAACCGCGAGCCTGTGTTCCACCCCGGGTGACACCCGAGTGGAGGCCCGGTTCGGGTTGTCGCACTTGGATAGGGCCCCGCTTGGTGACCTGACGGGCACCATTGTGGCCTTTCTGCTCGCCGATAGGGCCCCGGAGCTGCGATATTTTCACCGGGTAGGCGCCGGTGCGTTCGAGTTCGATACTGACGAAGTCAGTACCAGCCTAGGCACGGAGCTTTCCCCCGCCGACATCGGCGGCTGGGTGCGGGAGTACTTGTCGGAGAGCCTGGCGCGGTTGAGAGAGGGAGCTACTCCCTAAGGAGCGGGCAATATGCCGAAGATCGGCTCAATGGAGGAACTGAAGGCCCTGCGTGATCGGGCCCATAAGGATATCAGCGTCCGGCAGAGCACGGGCACCCGCATTACCGTGGGCCTGGGCACCTGCGGCATCGCCGCCGGGGCTCGAGAGACCATGACGGCAGTGTTGGCCGAGCTGGATCGGCGAGGCATCGAGGCCACTGTCGGCACCGTGGGTTGCATCGGCATGTGCTTCAACGAGCCGCTGGTGGACATCGAGCAAGCCGGAAGGCCGAGAATCACCTACGGCAACGTCACCGCCGACCGGGTGCCTCGGATCATCGAGGAGCACCTGCAGAAGGGTCAAGTGGTGGACGAGTGGGTGGTGGGTCGGCTGGACGTGGGAGGTAACTGATGGCTCAGTCCTACAGAGCCAACGTGCTGGTATGCGGCGGAACCGGCTGCCAGTCGGCCGAGTCCTTGGAGACGCTACGCG
>JBBQIE010000056.1:0-8952 GCA_038324625.1 Anaerolineae bacterium
AGCAGCGGCCTATTCCGGGCCTGCCTTTCCCTGGTCCACGGGGGTCGGGGTCTCCGGTGGGCGCCCGTGCCGCAGCCGCTCCAGAAGCTCCAGCCCCACGCACTCCTCCGCCTTGGCACACCAGTCTATGCAGGACACCCCAGTGGCGTGGGTGAGCCAGAAGCCGCATTCCTGGCAGCGGGCCAGGGGCTCGTCGCTCCAGATCTCCACCTCGGCCTCGCAATTGGGGCAATTCACGTACTCTGGCCGGGCCTCCCGCAGCCGGATGGCCCCCGGACAACCGCTGTTTCTCAAGACCATCTCGCCACTCCTTCCACCCACCACTGCACCCAGCCCAAGAATCATACCTGATCAGTATATCACAGCTCGGTAGCAGCATCGAGAGGCATGGGGGTGGTGAGGGAGCGGCCCCGCTGGAACCGCCCCCTCCGCTCGCCTATTCCAACTCCACCGCCACCGGCTCGCCCGTCCGCGCCGACTCGTTGGCCGCCAGGGTCACGGCCAGGGTCTTCATGGCGTCATCGTAGGAGCTGCGCACCAACGAGGGGTCGTCTCCCAGGATGGCGTCCACGAAGGCTCGGTCAATGTTCATCTCCTGGCCATGCTCACCGTCCACCGCCGGGTTGGCCTCCGGGAAAGTGCGCAGGGTGGAGCCCTTCAGCTCCACCCTGCTGCCATCCAACAGGAAGTTCATGGTGGAATCGCCGCCGCCGCGGTGCATCTGGCAGGAAGTGGTCAGGCTCACCGGGGTGCCGTCCTCCAGCTTCATGCACATCGAGTATACGTCCGGTATATCCACGTGCTCCCAATCGCCCATCACCTTGAGGGCATAGTCGGCATACACCGACACGATTTCCTTTCCGGTAACGTAGCGCACCGTGTCCACCTGATGGGTGGTCTGCTCCACCAGTTGCCCCCCGGAGCGGGCCATTTGTCGCCACCAGGCCACGTCCGGCATACCGCCCCAGCGGGTGATGACGATCATGGCCAGTTCTTCCTGTGACAGGAGGCTCTGCAGGCGCTCGGCGTAGCCGAAGTACCGCAGAGTGTAGCCCACGGAGGTGATGATGCCGGCCTTCCGACACTCCGCCCACACCTCGCGCGCCTTGTCCATGGTCAGGGTCACCGGCTTCTCCACGAAGAGATGGATGCCCTTGCGAGCGGCGATGATCTCAGCGTCGCTGTGAGCGAAGGGCGGGACCACCACGTATATGGCGTCCAGGTCTTCCTTCTCCAGCATCTCGTGGTGGTCGGTGTAGGATCGGGCCCCGTATTCGGCCCCGATAGACGAAGACAGTTCACCGTTGATGTCGCAGACGGCCGCCAGGTGGGCCTCCGGTATCTCCCGCAGCGACTTCAGGTGATGCTGCCCCATGCCCCCGAGCCCGATGAAGCCCACGTTTATACCGTCCATATCGAGACCTCCGTAGATAGACGGCCCCTCCAGGAGCCGCCAAGCCGAATGGAGGGCATTCTAGCACCCGGTGGCCCACTGTCCAGATCGGTCGCCGCACGCTTGTCAGGCCCCGGGGCCCTGCCTACACTGGAGTCCGGCCGGGGCCATAGCGCCCGGCAAGCAGCGTTCGGGAGGCGAGGGTGAGGCTACAGGGGAAGGTCGCGTTCGTCACCGGGGGATCACGCGGGATCGGCAGAGGCATCGCCCTGGGCCTGGCCCGGGAGGGGGCCAGGGTGGGCGTGGGCTATCACTCCCGACCGGACGAGGCGGAGCGGGTGGTAGCCGAGATCGCCGCCGCCGGGGGCACCGCCCGCGCCTGGCGCTGCCCGGTGACCGAGAAGCCGAGGGTAGACGCCGCCATCGCCGAGGTAGTCGAGACCTGGGGCAAGCTCGACATCCTGGTCAACAACGCCGGGGGGAAGCTCCGGGCCGCCTCGTTCTTCGACATCACCGAGGAATTGTGGGACGACTGCCTCGACCTCAACCTCAAGGGGGTGTTCCTCTGCTCCCAAGCGGCGGCGCGGATGATGGCGACCGCGGGCGGCGGGCGCATCGTCAACATCGCCTCCATATCCTCCATTCAGGCCCAGTACGATCGGGTCCACTACTGTACCGCCAAGGGCGGCCTGATCCAGTTGACCCGCACCATGGCCCTGGAGTTGGCCCCCCACGGCATCACCGTCAACGCCGTGGGGCCCACCAGCATCGTCACCGACGCCACTCGGGACCGCCTGAGCACCCCCGAGGCCATCTCCGCCGAGCTGGCCATGCACCCGCTGGGAAGGCTGGGCACCCCCGAGGACGTGGCCGCCGGCGTCATCTTCTTCTGCCTCCCGGAGGCCGCCTACTACACCGGTCAGTTGCTCCTGGCCGAGGGCGGCAACACGCTGGTGCGGTAGCCGGCCTCATTCGGATTTGACACCCTTCGTCTTGCGCGTATGATTCAATCCATATTGATGCAATATTGGTTGGGCCTATCCCCGTCCCGTGACTGGGTGCGGCATTCACCAAAGCGAGGCTAACCATGAACAAGGCCCGAGTTCTGTTTCTATGCACCGGCAACTCCGCCCGCAGTCAGATGGCGGAGGCCTTTCTCCGCCGCTTCGGCGACGACCGCTTCGAGGCCTTCAGCGCCGGCCTGCAGCCGCAAGAGATCAACCCCTACACTCGCCGCGTCATGGAGGAAGTGGGGCTGAGCCTGGAGGGCCACTACGCCAAGGGACTGGATCAATACTTGGGCAAGGTTCACTTCGGGTATGTCATTACCGTCTGCTCCAAGGCCGAAGAATCCTGCCCCATCTTCCCCGGGGTCACCCAGCGCCCCCATTGGCCCTTCGAGGACCCAGCGGCCTTTGAGGGGGACGATGAGGAGAAGCTGGCCAAGTTCCGGGAGGTCCGCGACCAGATCGAGGCGCAAGTCCTAGAATGGCTCCGCGAGGTCGAGTCCGAGGAAGGATAAGGTCGCTGGAGGTAGGACATGGAAGAAGATAGACTGCTGCTGATACTGCGCGCGCTGGGCGATCCCCGCCGGCTGGCGATATTCCGCTTGCTTCGAGAGGGTACCTACTGCAACTGTGAGCTCGGCGAGGCCCTGGAGCTGTCTCCGAACCTCATCTCCCACCACCTCCGGGTCCTGCGCGAGGTGGGGCTAGTGGACACGGAACGGCACCCCACCGATGGTCGCTGGGTGCTCTACTCCCTCAACCGCGAGGCTCTGGCGGAAGTCGAGGAGCTCGTTTCGGCCCAGTTCGATCCCCAGGGCTTGGGCACCCGCATGCCTCCCTCCTGCCTGGTGGAGGGCCTGCCCTGTGCCTGTCATGCCTAGCCGATCGCCAGTCCCTGGGGGCGGCGATCGAACCCTAGTAGCGTCACTTGGAGGTAGTCGCCAGTGAGTGTCCTATCGTATGCCGGCACGCTGCTGCAGTCGGGTCTGGGGAGCTTGGCCTCCTACCTGGCGGCGCACGTGCTCCTCTGTCTGGTCCCGGCCTTCGTCATTGCCGGCGCCATGACCGCCTTGATCCCCAAGGAGGCCATAACCCGGTTCCTAGGCCGAGATGCTCCCAAGATCGTTTCCTATCCCGCCGCCGCCCTGGGCGGATTCGTGCTGGCGGTGTGCTCCTGCACCATCATGCCCCTCTTCGCCGGCATCTATAAGCGCGGGGCCGGCCTGGGCCCGGCCATCACCTTTCTATTCGTCGGCCCGGCCATCAACATCCTGGCCCTGACCTACACCGGCGCCGCCATCGGCGTGGACATCGCCGTGGCTCGGTTGACCCTGTCCATCGTCTTCGGCATCGGTATCGGCCTGATCATGGCCACCCTCTTCCGGAGCGACGATACCGCCCACGACATGGCCGGCAAGCAGTCCGGGGCCTTTAGCGGCAGCGCCTCAGTGCGGCCGGCGGTCCTGGTGATGATGCTCCTGCTCTTCGCCAGCCTCATCGTCGGCACCCTCCAGATCGGGCTCTTTACCAATTCCTATGCTCACGTCACCCTTCCCCTCCGGGGCGCCGACACCATCCAGCAAGGCCTGGGGCGCCTCATCCCCTTCGATCCCACCCGCGGCGAGGAGGGAGTCAGCTTCCAGGGGGCCTTCCTCATCGGGCTACTGTTCCTGACCGGCGTCACCGCCTGGTTCGGCCTCAACAAGGTGGATGAGGGCTTCAACCGCTGGACCTGGGTGAGCCTGGGGGTCCTGGTGCTTACCCTGCTCACCGCTGCCCTGAGGGTGGAGACCCACGCCGGGGGCATCGTGCTCAACCTCACCGGCCGCTTCCTCGGCGAGGTGCTGGTCATCAGCGCCGTCTGGTGGATGGCCTGGCGCCACTTCGACCCCTTCGAGATCCAAGAGTGGCTCTGGGAGATGTGGCGCTTCGTCAAGCAGATCTTCCCCCTCCTCATCGTGGGCGTGTTCGCCGCCGGGTTCGTACGCGTCCTGATCCGGCCGGAATGGATCGAGGCCATCGCCGGGCGCAACACCATCGCCGCCAACCTGGTGGGAGTGGTCTTCGGGGTGTTCATGTACTTCCCCACCCTGGTGGAGGTTCCCATCGCCAACATGTTCCTGAGCCTGGGTATGCACCGAGGACCGCTCTTGGCTTATCTCATGAGCGACCCGGAGCTGAGCCTGCAGAGCATCCTCATCACCGCCAGCGTCATCGGCAAGAAGAAGGCCTGGATCTACGTCTTCTGGGTGGCCCTGTTCAGCACCCTGGCGGGGTTGGTTTACGGGGCGGTGGTGGACGGGTATAACCTTTGGTTGCTGGCCGGCTACTTGGCTGCCGGGCTCGCCTTGTTGATGGGTGTTCTGCTCCTAGTGAGACAGCGCGGCAGCCATGCCATCGCGACGACCCTAGATGGAAGCCGCGCCGACGCGAACTAGGAGGTCAGAGATATCCGGGTCCTGGGGCCAACGCAGATCTGAGCCTCTCCAGGACCCGGCAGTGTGGATCAGGAAGCACAAGACTCGTCCGTAAGGTGTAGAAAGTGGACATATTCCTACTTGCCGCGGTGACCTGTGCCGTCATTGCCACCGTGGGCTATGCAGTCAACAAGTACTTGCGCCTACCATGGATGTTCACCGTGGTGGTGTTCGGCTTGGTGCTCTCAGCCTTGGGGTGGTTCCAAGGGGTGATGAGCAGCCCGAATTTCCAGTTTCTGGCTCAGATGGGCATGCTCTTCTTCCTCTTCACCATCGGCGTAGATCTGGAAATCGAGCAGATCCGCAGGCTGGGGCGCTACATCGTCGGGGGCAACATCGCCCTCACTTTGGGCGAGGGGCTCCTGCTCGGCCTCTTTCTATACCTCGTCGTTCCCCAGTTCGTAAGTCATTCGATTGCGGTGGCGCTGCTGGCCGGAGTCGCTTTCGGCACCGTCGGAGAGGTGATACTTCTCGCCATCTTGGTGGAATTCGGGCTGGAGAAGTCACGCTTCGGCCAGTTGGCGCTCGGCATCGGCGTGTTCGATGATATCTTCGAGATCCTCGCCTTGGCCTTGATCATCGCCATGCCGGCGCTCACGGTCGGGGGCGCCCAGGACGGTGCCTCAGAGAATCCGCTGGGTATAGTGCTTACCCTGCTCGGCCTTTTCTTGGCCACCATTCTCCTGGCTTGGGCAGGCAAGTTCACTCGATCACGCTTGAGCAGGATAGCCACTGATTCCTTCGCCATACCGTTCCTAATCCTTATGTTCATCTTTGCCTTCATCTACCTCGCTTCGAGGCAGTACTCGAACCTGGGAGTGGTGGCGGCCATATTCAGCGGCATCGCCGTCAGGCAGGTCTTTCCGGAGAAGGCGGTTCAGCAGTATAAGAAGCCCATCTTTTTCGTTGGCAACGTGTTCTTGGGGCCGTTCTTCTTCCTCAGCCTAGGGGGGAAGATGTCCATGAACGCCCTGGTTTCCTACCCACTGCTGATACTGGCCATCGTCGCCATCTCGCTGTCCGCCCGCGTAGGCCTCTCCTATCTCCTATTTGGTCGGCTTCTGGGGAAGCGCCAGTCGCTGATAATGGGGGTGGGATTGACCTCGAAGTTCAGCACCAGTGTAGTGAGCGAGAACCTCCTGTTCTCATCCGGTTTGATCGCCCAGCCCCTATACTCCAGCATCATGGCGGCGTTCATCATCTTGAAGCCGATCATAGTGGGGGCGTTCTCCTGGGGCCTGGCCCAGATACAGGACGAGATTCAGGCCGACTCCAAGCTGGAGATGGGTACAACACGGCAGAAGGGGGATGGGAGTGTGGGTGGCCCCGTGACTGATTCCGCGGCCGCCACGGTCGGAGGGGAATAGGCTGTGCCTCGGCTGGGCATCACCACGAGAGCCGGGTCGCGGTTCGTGCGGAGTAGCAGGCAGCCAGTACGAGACAGCGCCATGTCGGCTGCCGACACTAGTAGCAGGGAGATAGAAGAAATGGAAATCAAGATACTGGGAACCGGGTGCCCCAAGTGCAAGCGCATGGAGCAGATCGCCCGCGAGGCGGTAGCCGAAGCCGGGGTGCAAGCCGATATCACCAAGGTCGAGGACCTGGATGAGATCATGAAGTACCCCATCAGCACCACCCCGGCCCTGGTCCTGGACGAGGAAGTGAAAGCCTCCGGCCGGGTGCCCCGCAAGGAAGAAGTCCTCGTCTGGATTCGGGAAGCGGGATAGACGGCCGGAGAAGCTCAACATGACCGAACCGACACCGTCCCGGCCGACGACAGGAGTGGTCGGGCAGCTCTCACTGCTCGACCGCTTCCTGCCTCTTTGGATCTTCTTGGCCATGGTCCTGGGCGTGGGTTTGGGGGCCGTGGTTCCGGGGATCAAGAGTCTCTTCACCGCCCTTTCCATAGGCACCGTCTCTCTCCCCATCGCCGTGGGCCTCCTCTGGATGATGTACCCGGTCCTGGCCAAGGTGAAATACGAGGAGCTGGGCAAGATCACCGGCGCTTTGGAGCAGTTCGGGGTCTCCCTCGCGCTCAACTGGATCATAGGGCCCATCGTCATGTTCGCCCTGGCCTGGCTCCTACTGCCGGGCTTCCCCGCCTACCGAACCGGGCTGATTCTGGTAGGCTTGGCCCGGTGCATCGCCATGGTGCTCATCTGGAACCTGCTCGCCGGGGGAGACACCGAGTACTGCGCCGTGCTGGTGGCCCTGAACTCCGTTTTCCAGATCGTCATGTACAGCCCCCTGGCCTACCTCTTCCTCAGACTCGTACCCCAGTGGCTGGGCGCTGAAGGTACCGTGGTCAGCATCGGCATGGGAGAGATTGCCAAGAGCGTGGGCATCTTCCTGGGCATCCCCTTGGCGGCCGGCATCATCACCCGCTTCGTCCTGCTTCGGAGCAAAGGAGCGGAATGGTACGACCATCGCTTCATGCCGCGCCTAGGGCCCACCGCCATGATCGGGCTGCTCTTTACCATCGTGGTCATGTTCTCGCTCCAGGGCGATCGCATTCTCGCCGCCCCTCTCGACGTGTTGCGGGTGGCCCTACCCCTGACCATTTACTTCCTTCTCATGTTCACCATCTCCTTCGGCATCTCGACATGGCGGGGATTCAGCTACGAAATGGCCGCCACCCAGTCCTTCACTGCCTCCAGCAACAACTTCGAGCTGGCCATCGCCGTCGCCGTGGGCACCTTCGGCATCGCTTCCCAGGAGGCCCTGGCTACCGTGATCGGACCCCTGATCGAGGTGCCGGTGCTGATCGGGCTGGTGTACGTGGCCCTCTGGCTAAGGCGGACCCTGTTTCACCAAGAGACAGCGGCGGTATCCGCGGGCGACCTAGTCGCGGGAACCTGTCCAGCCGGCTGCACCTGCGAACGCTGCCGGGCAAGGGAGAAGCCGGGCTGAGTTCCGGCCCTCGATGGAACCCGCAACCGACAGTGATTCCGCCAATCCGTAAGTAAAACGGGCGCGCCGGAGACCGATACGACGGTCTCCGGCGCGTGGAAGAAAAGAGCTCACCGAGAGGACGAATGCCACTCGGTTGGCGTCACGTGCGCGCCGGGGCCGCCACCGAGTAGAATCGGACATTCGGCCGCCGCACTAACACGCCATGCCTGTCGGCCGGCTGCCCTCCGCCGGGCGGTACTGGTCCCGGTTCCAGGCGCCGGATTCCTGAGCTGACTTGAGAGGCTATTGCCGTATGTCCAGGTTGCTCCGTACCGCTCTGCTCCTGTGCCTGGCCGCTTCCCTCCTGCTGCCGGCGGCTCCCGCCTCCGCCGCCGACCCGGTGGTGGAGGCCATCCTGTTTCACAGCGACACCTGCCCCCACTGTCACGTCATCATTGACGAGTTCCTGCCCCCCTTGCTGGAGAAATACGGCGACAGCTTCCAGCTCAAGCTGATCAGTATTGACGATATCACCGGCTATCAACTGCTGATGTTCGTGGACGACATCGCCGGGGTTCCCGACGACCGGCGCGGGGTGCCGGAGATGATCGTCGGCTCCACGGTGCTGATCGGGTCAAACTCCATCCAGGAGAGCCTGGTGGGGGTGATAGACCAATACTTGGCCGCCGGCGGGGCCACAGTCCCTACCAAAGAAGAGCTAATCCTGCAGATGAACACCGCCATAGCCACCGCCACCGCGGCGGCGGAGGGCGTGACCTCCCCCACGCCCTTGTCCGGGGCCACCTCTCCCTCTCCTTCAGCTGGGCCCTCCACCCCCACCACCCCAGCAGCGGCCACTTCCACACCGTCTTCCTCGCCCTTACCGGCGCCGGCTACCGCTCCCATTGCGGCCACCCCTTCGGCGGCGCCCGCTCCCGGCTCAACGACCACGGCATCGGCTCCGCCTCCCATCTACCTCGCCTACTTCTTCCAGCCCGGCTGCGAGGTCTGCGCCCGGGCCGAGTTCGACCTGCGCCTGCTGGAGGACACCTACCCGCAACTGGTGGTGGAGCGCTACTCCTCGGTGGACGATGCCGCCCTAGCCGAGTGGCTGGGCGAGCACTACGGCCTCCCCGAAGACCAGCGGCTAGTGGCTCCCGCGGCGTTCATGGGAACCGATGCC
>JBBQIE010000057.1:0-8948 GCA_038324625.1 Anaerolineae bacterium
TGGCCAGGGCAGAGGCCACACGGTTTTCTTGGCCAAAGGCCCTCAGCGGGCGCCTTTAGTCGCCCGCCCTCTCCCACGTCGCCTGCCGGCACTCACCCCAGGGCTACCCCAACCCATTCCATCCTCACACGAACCAGGACAAAAAGCGCTCCATTCAGCATGACGGTGGCGGGTCTGAGGAGCGCTCCGCTCAGTATGACGGGCTTGTCTCCGACACTGGGAACCCAGCCCGGACCCCGACTTGGGTACCGTCAAAGGTGGAGGCACTGAGGCACAGAGAACAGAGAGGTGGGTTGGTGACTGGTCAACTCTGGGGGCTGCTTGCCTCTTCCGGCGCCCGGCCGGTCAGCTTCTGATACACGCCCTCTAGGGCCACCGCCCCTTCGTCCCAGAGGAAATGCTCGGTGACCCGCCGGCGCATGGCTTGGCCCAAGGGGGCGAGGGAGTCCCGATGTCGTAGGGCCCAGACCAGCTTCTCCGCCAGGCCGGCCTCGTCCACCCTATCGGGATACAAGCCCAGGTCGTCCAGGTATTCCCGGTTCACCGGGTTGTCGAAGGCCACCGTGGGCAGGGCCATGGCCATGTAGTTGAGGAGCTTGCCCGCCCCCTCGGTGGCGGAGAGCTTCGGAGCCACGGCCAGGTCCCCCAGGGCCAGGTGATGAGGGGCTCGGTGATAGGGCATCTGCCCGGTGAGCACCACCCGGCCCTCCAGGCCCAGGGCGTGGGCGTAGGCGCGGTACTCATTCACCCCCGGATACCCCATGATGAGGAAGTGGGCCTCGGGCACCTCGCGGAGCACCTGGGTGGCAGCGCGGAGGAGCAGGCTGGTGCCTTGATGCTCGGCCAGGAGGCCCAGGTACACCACCAGCGGGGCGCCGGCGGGGATGCCCAACTGCTCCCGCATCGCCGCTCGCTCCTCCGGCCCCAGCACCTCCGGGTGGAAGACGCCGGGGCTGACCCGGTCCTGGATGACGGTGATCCGGGAGGGAGGGCAGCCGAAGCTCGATTCGAGCAGTCGGGCGGCGTTGGCGGTGCTGGTGATCAGGGCCCGCGGCAGGTGGTCAATGAGGCGCTCCAGCCGAAGCATGGGCCGGTACCAGAAGCCCTCGGGATTGAGGAAGTGGTGATCCACCATCTCGCTGGAGGCGCTGCCCTGGAAGTCGAACACCACCGGTATCCCCAGCAGCCGCCCAATGAGGCCGCCGATGAGGGCACCCTCGTGCATGTGGGCGTGGATCACGTCCGGGCGCGCCGTCAAGGCTCGCTGCAACACCAGGGGGGCCAGGAGGGCGTCGTAGGCGAACTTGTGCCGGGACGAGCCCACCTCGTAGTCCTGGCGCCAGGGGAGGGGTAGGGTGCGGTGGATGGCGAAGCCCTCCAGGTCCCGGCCCTTGCGGTAGGTGCAGATGGAGACCTCGTGGCCGCGGGCCTGAAGGGCGCGCGCCTCCTCCAGGATGCGAACGTGACACCCGGTATCGGAGAAGAATGAGGTGGGGGCGACCATGAGGATTCTCAAGCTATAGTACAGTGGTTGGTGGTTAGTGGTTAGTGAGCGGTCGTGTCATACTAACCACTATCCATTCCAGTAGTAGGGCAGGAGAGATCCCAGCTTCGCCACGGTGTCCTCGGCCACCATGACGTCAGCGTCGGCGTTGCGCCGGTCAATCTGCATCATGAACTCGCGACAGCGGCCACAGGGGGGCAGAATCTGGTCTTCGGTCACGGCCACCACGGCCGCGATCCGCGTCTCTCGATGCTTGAGCATCTCGGCGATGGCCGAGTGCTCGGCGCAGAAGCCGATCCCGCAGGCGACGTCAATGCAGATACCGGTATAGACGTTCCCGTCGGCAGTCAGAATCGCCGCCCCCACCCCTCCGGCGGCGAAGCCGTCGTCAGGCGACAGGTCGAAGTCCCCCTGTACCGCCCGGGCGGCGGTGATGAGTTGCTCGGTGATATCGTTCGTTTCGGCTAGTTCGGCCATCAGCACTCCTCCAGCGTTACTCCAAGCAGATCCCCGCCGTCACCCTAGGCTGCCGCGCGACGTGTTCCGAGCCCATGACTGTGATCCGTAGGGATGAACCTTGTGTGTCATCTGTTCAACTAACCCAGCTTTCTGACAGTCTCCTGGCCTCTCGCGGAGAGGAGAACCCCTCCCCGACGCGGAGAGGGGAGGTTTGGCTCCCCCTTCCTTCGCAGGGAAGGGGGCAATAGGCAGAAGCGGAGCGCCTGCTGCTGGGGGGTTAGGTTGGCCCCCGGCGTGAATGAGTTGGCACAGATGAGCTTTGTGTCCGCCCAGGCCACCAAGGGCGAATACAAGATTCGCCCCTACGAGTATCCGACCGCTCAGGCGGACCGGCGGAACCGGGCCACCGTCTCCACGTGCGCCGTCTGGGGGAACATGTCCACGGCGATCATCCGCTCCAGCTCGAAGCCGGCCTCGGCCAAATAGACGATGTCCCGAGCCAAGGTCGCCGGGTCGCAGGAGACGTACACCAGCCGGCGCGGTTCCAGGGAGGGCAGGGCGGCGATCAGCTCTCGGCCGCAGCCGCTCCGAGGCGGGTCCACCACTACCACCGGGAACGATCCCTCCAGGTGCTCGATCACCTCGGCAGCATTTCCCTCCAGGATGGTGAAGTTCGGACGGTCCTCCCCGTTGGCCTCGGCGTCGGCCGCCGCCCAGGGCGAGGACTCCACTCCGATGACCTCGCCGGCGCGGGAGGCCAGGGCCAGGGAGAAGGTTCCCACCCCGCAGAACAGGTCCAGGACCCGCTCGCCCCCCTCCAGGCCGCAGTAATCCACCACCACCTCGACCAGGTTCTCGGCCTGGGCGGTGTTGACCTGGAAGAAGGAGGGAGCGAAGACCCGGAAGGTACGATCGCCCAGGCGCTCGTGCAGATAGGGGCTCCCCACCAGGGTAGTCAGGTCCCCCCGACCGTCCATGTGGACGAAGCTGGCGGCCACATCCAGGGCCAACTCCGGGGCCTCGCCCCCCACCGTCTCCAGGAGGGCCAACTGCTCGCCGGTGTTGACCCCGGCCCGGAGGGCCAGCCGCTCCAGGCCGCCCCAGGCCAGTTCCAGGGAGGCGTGCATCTCGTCCACCAGCTCGTGGGCGATGAGACAGCGGTCAATGGGCATCACCGAGCGCCCGTCGGCGGTGACGAAGCCCAGCTGGGCCAGGGCCTCCGGCCCCGAGCCCGCCCCGGTGACCGGGTGCAGCTGGATGTTGTTGCGGTAGGCCCAGGGGTCGTCGGCGGGGACGATGCCCTCTAGGGGTGGGTCCCCCACCCGGCCCAGCCGGCGCACCTGGTCGGCGACCACCTCCAGCCGCAGCTCGAGCTGCCGGCGATAGTTGACGTGTTGCCACTGGCAGCCGCCGCAGGCCCCGAAGTAGGGACAGGGGGCCTCCACCCGGTCGGGAGAGGGCGTCAGCACCTCCACCACCTCGGCGCGGGCGTACTTGGCTTTCTCCTCGGTTAGCCGGACCCGGACGCGCTCACCCGGGATGGCGTAGGGCACGAAGACCACTTTGCCCTCGTGGCGGCCGATGGCCTCGCCCCCGTGGGCAATGGCGGTCAATTCCAATTCGAACTGCCGATCTATAGGCATAAGTTACCTCAGGGGTCTCAGTGTAGAGGGCCAGGGGGATGCTGGCAATGACGACGCGGAAGATCAGTCCCCCTCGGTGTTGAGAGCGATCCCACAGCCGGGTTCTTAGCCATACCCGCTCTTCTTCGCGCCTTAGCGCCTTTGCGTGAGACTCCCCCCTGAACCGCTGCTCGGACTCGTGCCTCCGCCCCTGACCTGCTATCCTCTGGGGCATCGAGGGCTGGGCGAGATGGCCCACTCTCCTGACACTCCAAGGCACAACACGGGTCAGCCATGCTCATTGACATCCACATGCACACCAGTCGCTACTCGAACTGCGGTCGCCGCCGACCGGAGGAGATGCTGGAGGCCGCCATCGCCGCCGGGCTGGACGCGGTGGTCCTCACCGAGCACCACGTCTTCTGGCCGGAGGACGAACTCCGTGCCCTTCGCCGCGCCTACCCGCGCCTGCGCATCTTTCGAGGCATGGAGGTGACCAGCCGAGACGGCCTCGCCGACTTCCTGGCCCTGGGGGCACCGGACCCCTCCTCCATTGAACGGGACCTATCCCCAGACGCGGTCGTGGGTCTCATTCACGACCAAGGCGGAGTGGCGGTCCTGGCTCATCCCTTCCGTAACGAGAGCACCGTCCCCGCCCAACTCCTGCTCGACCCGCCGGACGCTTACGAGCGGATGAGCCTCAACATGCCCCCCTTCGCTCGGCAGCGGGCTTCCCTCCTCCAAAGCCTGCTCCCCAGGGCCCATCCCCTAATGGCCTCCGACGCCCACGACGTCGCCGGGGTGGGGGCCTACGCTATCCTCCTGAAGGAAGAGGCGGCCAACGAGCGAGAACTGGCCGCCGCCATCTGCGAGGGGGACTTCCGCCTGGTGATGAATGAGGACCGCCTCTGGGAGCGGGAGCCCCACTGGCGACGGGTGCGGGAGAAGGTGAAGGACCTGGCCGAGTCCGGTGCCTCCATCCCTGAGATCCGCCGCCGGACCGGCTACACCGACGTCCTGGTCCGGCACGTGGTGAGCGGAGGCGACCTGGGTGGCTGGTGAGCCGTTGCCGCTCGCTGTCGAGGAAGCGCCGGGCCTCATCTGGGTGCGCCGCCTGGCCCTGGCGCTCCTAGCAGCCCTGCCGGTCCTCTTTTACTGGCGCCTTTTCACCCCCAACGCCCTCGATCGCGGCTCCTTCCCGGCCGGGGACTTCTCGGCCCAGTTCTACGCCTTCGCCCGCTACCAGGCGGAGAGCCTGGCCGGTGGCCGGCTACCTCTCTGGTCCCCGGGGGCTTACAGCGGCTTCCCCTTCCTGGCCGACATCCAATCCGCCTCCTTCTATCCCCCCCGCCTGCTTACCATCCTCCTGGCTCGACCCTGGGGCTTCCCCTACGCCGCCCTGGAGATCGAGGCGGTGGCCCACCTGGCCCTGGCCGGCGTATTCACCTTCCTCCTGGGAGAGCGCCTCTTCCGCAACCCGGGCATCGCCTTCCTGGTGGCTCTCACGTTCACCTACGGCGGCTACCTGACCTCCTACCCCAGCCAACAGTTGGCCATCCTGGAGTCGGTGGTGTGGCTGCCCTTGGCGCTGCTGTTTGTCGAGAGGGGGAAAGGAAAGTCGGTTGACGAGGTGGACGAGCCGGCGCCTGCCGAGGGACCGCCCCGCCATGAATGGTCGGGGCTACCAGGAGCGAAGCCCGCCTCCGCGGGCTGGGACCCATCTGTAGGGGCGAATCTCGTATTCGCCCTCGGTGGCTCAGAGCCTGCCCCCAGCCGGCCGGAGGACCGGCTTCGCTCCACCGTAGCTCCGGGCTTCAGCCCGGAGCGGCACCCCGCCAACTTTCTCCGCTGGTCGCTGCTGTGCGGCGCCACCCTCGCCCTCTCCATCCTGGCCGGACACCCTCAAACGGCCATGCTGGTGATCTACACCGTGGCTGTCTACGCCGTCTGGAGGACGCCCACCATCGGCGGGCGGCGCCCCTGGTGGGGCACGCTACGCTTCCTGGCGGTGGCCTTGATCGTGGCCGGCGGGCTGGCCGCCGCTCAGCTCTTGCCCTCCATCGAGTACATGCGCCTCTCCAGCCGGGCTCAGGCCGGCTACGACCAGATGTCCGCCGGGCTCCCGGTGCAGGACCTGGTGCAGGTGCTCCTGCCCGGCGTGGTCAGCACCTACTCGCCCCTCTACCTGGGCATCCTGCCCCTTTTCTTGGTGGGAGCCGCCCTCGTCCTGCGCCCCACCCGCCCAGTCCGCTTCTGGTTCCTGATGGCGGTGGTGGCCCTGCTCCTCTCCTTCGGCAATCAGGCCTTCCTGCACAGCCTCTTCTACCTGCTGGCCCCGGGCTGGCGGCTCTTCCGCGGCCAGGAGCGCCTGGCCCTGCTGGTGGCCTTCCCCCTGAGCCTGGTGGCCGGCTACGGCATCCAGGCCCTGCTCCACCCGACCCTCGTGCCCCCGGAGGAGAAGCGCGGCTTCGTCCGCGCCGGCAGAGTGCTGCCCTGGCTCCTGGGAGGGGCGGTGGCCCTCTTCTTCCTCGGTCTCTTGCGGGATGGCTGGACCGGGAGCAGCCCCTTCTATTGGCTCCTGGGCTCGGCCGTCTTCGTCACCATGGTCGCCGCCCTCTCCTGGGGGCTCTTGCGCTGGTGGACCGGCGGGCCTCGACGGCCGATGGCTTTCTTGGGCTTAGCCGCCGCCCTCCTGGTCTTCGACCTCTTCACCGTCGGCTGGCGGCACAACTTCAGCTCCGACCCGCCCGAGGCCCGCGAGGCCACCCCGGCGGCGGTGGCCGCCATCCAGGCCGAGGCCGGGGGTGATCCCTTCCGGGTCTTCAACGAGTTCCGTCTGGAGGGCAACTACGGGGTGCAGTTCGGCATCCAGGACATCTGGGGGGCCAGCCCTCTCCGGCTGGAGCGCTACGAGCGCCTGATGAGTTCCCTGACCCAGGACCGGCTGTGGCCTCTGCTCAACGTGCGCTACGTGGTGACCTGGATGCGGGAGTTGCCCCTGGCCTCCCGGATCATCCACGAGGAGCCGGCCGGCGAGGAGACCACCTATGTCCACCGTCTGCTCCAGTTCTACCCCCGGGCCTGGCTGGCCTACCGGGCCGAGATCCTCCCCCCGGACCAGGCCCTGGAGCGCCTGGCCGACCCCAGTTTCGATTTCTACCGCACCGCCCTCATCGAGGAGGCTCCCCCCCTGCCCCTCGACTCCCACTTCGAGGGCGGCAGCGCCCGTGTCCTCTCCTCTCAGGACGAATCGTTGGCGGTGGCGGTGCAGGCCGAGGCCAACGCCCTCCTGGTCCTCAGCGAGGTGTACTACCCGGGCTGGCAAGCCACCGTGGACGGCCGACCGGCGCCCATACTCCGCGCCGACTATGCCCTCCGGGCCGTGCCCGTTCCTGCCGGGGAGCACACGGTGGAGTTGGTCTACCGGCCGGCGACGGTGCGGATCGGCCTGCTCCTGTCGCTGGTGTCCCTCGTCGCCCTGGTCGTCGGAGTGGCGGCAGCCCCTAGAGCTCTTCGAGACCTTTAGGGTCTGGCTGAGCCGTGCTATAATCCCCTTTACGCCGCTTTCTTCAAAAGGGATGATTGAATGACCGACAAAACGCTCGTCTGCGTTGCCTGGCCCTATGCCAACGGTGACATGCACCTCGGTCACGTGGCCGGGGCCTATCTCCCCCCAGACATCTTCGCCCGCTACCTCCGGCTTCGTGGCCGAGAGGTGCTGATGGTCTCCGGCAGCGATACCCACGGCACTCCCATCACCGTCAAGGCGGAGCAGGAGGGCCTGTCCCCCCGCGAGATCGTGGATCGCTACCACGGTAGCTTCCTCGACTCCCTCATGGGCCTGGGAGTCACCTTCGACCTCTTCACCGAGACGGACACCGAGAACCATTGGCGGGTGACCCAGGATATGTTCCTGCGTCTGCTGGAGCGGGGCTATCTCTACAAAGAGACCATGATCAGCCTCTACTGCCCCAGCTGCGATAAGTACCTGGCCGATCGCTACGTCGAGGGCGAGTGCCCTCACTGCCATTTCGGCGAGGCCCGCGGGGATCAGTGCGACGAGTGCGGTCGCACCCTGGACGCCACCGAGCTGGTGGGCCCGCGGTGTAAGGCTTGCGGGGGCACCCCGGTGCCCCGAGAGACGGAGCACTTCTTCCTGGACCTGGCCAAGCTGAACGGTCCCCTCCTCGAGTGGATCAACACCGATAAGGAGCATTGGCGCCAGAACGTCCTTAGCTTCGCCCGCACCATGCTGGAGAGCGGGGAGCTACGGGGCCGCCCCATCACCCGCGACATCGCCTGGGGCATCCCGGTGCCCCTCGAGGGCTACGACGACAAGCGCATCTACGTCTGGTTCGACGCCGTCATCGGCTACCTATCGGCCACGGTGGAGTGGGCCAACCTGGTGGACGAGCCGGAGGCCTGGCACGAGTGGTGGCAGGACGACTCGGTTCACCACTACTACTTCCTGGCCAAGGACAACATCGTCTTCCACACCGTGATCTGGCCCGGCATGTTGTACGGCTACGGGGGCCTGAACCTACCCTATGATGTCCCCGCCAACGAGTTCCTGCGGGTGCAGGGGCGGCAGCTCTCCAAGAGCCGCAACTGGATGATCGAGCTGCCCGACTTTCTCTCCCGGTACGATCCCGATCCTCTGCGCTACATCCTCTCCATCAACATGCCGGAGCGGAGCGACAGTGACTTCACCTGGGAGGAGTTCGTCCGGCGCAACAACGACGAGCTGGTGGCCACCTACGGCAACCTGGCCAACCGGGTGCTCACCTTCACCTACCGCAACTTCGATGAGAAAGTCCCCGAGCCGAGCGCCCTAGACGCGGCCGACGAGGCCATCATCGCCCGGGCCGACGCCGCCTTCCCCGTGGTGGGGGAGGCCATCGAGGCCTGTCACTTCCGCGCCGGCATCGCCGAGGTCATGGAGGTGGCCCGCGAGGCCAACCGCTACCTGGACGGCAAGGCCCCCTGGTTCCAGATCAAAGAGGACCGCCAGGCGGCGGCCACTACCGTCTACGTCATGATCCAGGTGATCAACCGCCTCAAGACCCTCATGTACCCCTACCTGCCCTTCTCCTCCCAGGCATTGCACCAGATGCTGGGCTTCGAGGGAGACTTAATGGGCCGCCAGTACTTGGAGTCCTTGCAGGAAGAGGTCCGCACCCACACCGCCCTCCGCTACGAGGCACCCCCGGTCGGGGACGGCTGGGCGCCGGTGACAGTGCCGGCAGGGCAGGCCCTGGGCCAGCCCCGGCCCCTGTTCAAGAAGCTGGACGATTCGGTGATCGCGGAGGAGACGGAGAGGATGCTGGCGCGGTCACGCTAGGGGAGGGTTGGATCGCGAACGA
>JBBQIE010000058.1:0-8837 GCA_038324625.1 Anaerolineae bacterium
AACCCCACGTCATTTTTAGACCCCCACGCCGCGCCACGTCTCGCGGGGAGCCTTGGCCAACAATCTGTCGGGGCTAATTTTTTTTCCCCCATGAGGGGCGGGGCCAAAACAAGATCCGCCCCTACGAGTTATCGCTCGTCACGTCATGTTGAGCGCAGCGAAACATCTCGCCGTCGTGAGTCGAGATGCTTCACTCCGCTGAGGAGCGCTCCGTTCAGCATGACGGGTTGGCCGCGGGGCACTCCCTCCTCAAAGTAGGAGGCCTCTCAGGCAAGGCACCCACCCGTCTCCCTTCCCTTCGCGCCTTGGCGTCTTTGCGTGAGGCCCCCCATTTGAGCGGCCAAGGCTGAAAGGTTAGAATGCGTCAGTGTTCCCAGGAGAATGTCCATGTCCACGCTGCAAGACCTGGCGGCCCTGCAGGATATCGAGGACTCTCTAGACCGGGGTCTGGCCCGTCTCAAGGAAATCCGCAAGCTCTACCTGGATCCCCCCGAGGTGCTGGCCGCCCGCGAGGAGGCCAACGCCGCCGCCGAGGTCCTCGACTCCCTTCGCCGTCAACTCCGGGACCTGGAGGTGGAGGCCACCGCCGTCCGCAACAAGCGGGAGGCGGGGCAGAAGCGCCTCTACGGCGGGGAAGTGACCAACACCCGCGAGCTCTCCGGCCTGGAAGCGGAGGCCGAGGCCCTGGCTCGCCGGCTCTCCCAGCTCGAGGACCAGATGCTGGACCTCATGCTGGAGGCGGACGAGGCCGGGCAGCTGTACGAAGTCAAGAACGCCCGTCAGGCCTCCCTAGAAGCCGGACACGCCGAGTCGGTGCGGCACCTCAAGATCGAGGAGGCGGACCTGATGGCCGAGGTCTCCGTCCGCCGGGGGGAGATCGAGCAGATGCGGCGGGGCCTCCCCGCCGACCTCCTGGGCCGCTACGATGCTCTCAAGGGCCGCAAGGGGGGCAAGGCGGTGGCCCGGGTGCGCCGAGGCACCTGCGCCGCCTGTGGGGTGCAATTGCCGACCCACGTGGTCCAGAAGGCTAGACAAGGAGAGGAGTTGACGTGTACTTCTTGCGGAAGGTTGCTGTGCCCCAACTGAGGACTGGCCTTCTCTCCAGCCATCCCCGGCAAGCCCACCGCCGCCCCGCTCTCGCCGCCCTACCCTTGATCGCCGCTCTCTGCCTCTTGCTGGCCCTGGCATTCACCCCCCTGCCCGCCGCCGCGCAGGCCCCCTCCGACCCCTCTCTGGCGGCCGCCGTGGCTCTCAAGCACGACGGCCACTACGAGGCGGCGACCTCGGCTCTGGAGGCCATCGTCCAGGCCGGGTCAAGCCCGGAACTGGCCCGCGCCCTCTACGAGCTGGCCGACTGCTACGAGTTGCAGTACCAATGGCCCGCCGCCGCCGACACCTGGCAGCGCCTGGTGGAGTACACCTACGAGCGCCACCCCCGGTCGGTGGCCCTCTTCCGCTCGGCCCATGCCCTCCAGTGGAGCGGCCGCTATCGGGAGGCGGCCGAGGCTTTCGTCGCCTACTACTACCTGCAGCCGGCCTCCGCCGGGGCCGGACCCGCCCTCCAAGGGGCCGGGGACTGCTACGCCGCCGCCGGGGAGCCGGCCCTGGCCGCCTACTACCTGGGCCAGGCCCTGACCGGAATGCCGCCCTCGGAGGAGCGCACCGAGGCCGTTCTCAAGCTGAGCGACTACCTGCTCCTCTCCGACCAAGCCCCCGCCGCCCTGGCCCTGCTGGAGAGCGAGGCCCCGGACGTGCCCACCGACCAGGTGCCCGCCTATCTATACCGCTGGGGCCAGGCGGAGAGGGCCGCCGGGCAAGAGGCCGCCGGCGTCGAGCGGCTGGAGACCGTCTTCCGCTCCTACCCCCGTTCCGCCGCCGCCCACTCCGCCCTGGTGACCCTCCTGGAGGCCGGACAACCGGTGGATGAGTACTGGCGGGGCCTGGTGGACTACAACGCCAAGGCCTATCAGCCGGCCACCGCCGCCTTCGAGCGTTACCTCGAGGCCGGCCCCACCCAGCATCAGGCCGCCGCGCGTTACTACGCCGGGCTCTCCTACCTGGCCCTCAAGGACTACGACGCCGCCCTGGACCAGTTCGATCAGCTGATATCCGAACACCCGGACGATCCCGAGGTGCCCAGGGCCCTGTTGGCCAAGGGGAACACCTTGGCCCGAGCCGGGCGCCCGGGGGAGGCGGAGGCGGTCTACGCCTCCCTGGTGCAGTCCTACCCCGAGCACGAGCTGGCATCCGAGGCACTCCTCAGCCGGGGCACCACCCTGGAGCAATCCGGGCGACCGGAGGAGGCCCTGGCTTCCTACGCCCGCCTCTACACCGAGTACCCGGGCTCCCCTCTGGCCCCCGATGCCGCCGTCGCCGGGGGCCTGCTTCGCTATCGGGCCGGGGACGCTGCCGGGGCGGAGGAGAGCTTCCGGGTGGCCGCCGATCTCGGCGGGGAGGGCGAGAACGCCGGCCGCTACCGCTACTGGCTGGCCCGCTCCCTCCTCGACCAGGGAAAGGCCGAGGAGGCCCAGGGCCTGCTGGAGTCCCTCGCCGGGGGGCAGCCCAACGACTACTTCGCCTTCCGGGCTCACGTCCTCCTGGGGGAGGCGGACCCCTTCGCCGGGCAGGAGAGCAATCTCCTCCTCGACGGCGACCGGGCCGAGGCCGAGGTCTGGCTCCAACGGTGGGTCAACGCGGAATGGCAGCCCGGCCAAATGGCCCCCTCGGTGACCGCCGACCCCCGCTTCGCCGTCGCCCAGGAGTACCTGGAACTGGGCTTGGAGGACGAAGCCACCGACATCGCCCTGAGCCTGAGCCGCAGCCTGGCTCGCGACGTCTTGGCCCAGTACACCCTGGCGGTGTGGCTGCGGGAGGAGGGCCTCTATCGGCCCTCGATCCAATGTGCCGCCAACATCCTCTACACCCAGCCCAGCCCGGAGACCAACGTCCCCCGTTTCATCTGGACCTTAGTGTACCCCACCTACTACAGCGACCTGGTGCTGACGGAAGCCGACGACAACGGCCTCGACCCCCTGCTCTTCTTCGCCCTCATGCGCCAGGAGAGCCTCTTCGATGCCCGCATCGGCTCCTGGGCCGGGGCCCAGGGCCTGGCCCAGGTGATGCCCGCCACCGGGGAGTGGATCGCCCAGCAACTGGGGGAACCGGCCTACGATCAGACGGACCTGCTCCGGCCCAGCGTGGCCGTGCGCTACGGCGTCTGGTACCTGAAGGCGCAACTCCTGTACCTGGATGGCAACGCCGAGGCGGCCCTGGCCGCCTATAACGCCGGCCCCGGAAACGCCGAACTCTGGGCCGGCCGCGCCGGCGGCGACCCCGACCTTTTCTATGAGGAGGTGGAGTTCAAAGAGACCCGCAAGTACCTCTCCACCGTCCTGCCCAACTACTATCAGTACTGCCGCCTCTACAGGGAGCAGTGAGTGGGTGGTGGTTAGTGGTCAGTAGGGCCCCGTCCACTCAGTCCACTGAGGTCCACTGAGTCCACCCCCAGCACCCCATAGATGGCCGGGGCCACCCCGCTGATGTCCCCAACCGCGGCGAAGGCCCCCGCCTCCGGGCCGATGGCCATCAGCGGCACCGGGTTCTCCGAGTGGGTCGGAGTGGAGGCGTCCTCCAGGTTGCCGTGATCGCTACAGACGATGAGGGTCGTATCTCCCGGCAGGGCGCGGGCACAGGCGGCCAGGAACCGGTCCAGGAGGCGGCATAGGGCGATGGCCTCCGCTCCCTGTTCGTCGTCGGCGACGTGCCGGGTGCCGTGCCCCACCCGGTCGGGCAGGAAGCTCTCGAAGAGCACCAGATGATGGGACAAAGCCAGCGCTGCCAGCCGCTGCCCCGCCTCCTCCGGTGCCACCAGCGGCACCTCCTCGTAACCGGGCCGAGCCCGCAACTGCTCGTTGGTGATGTCCCAGTAGACCGCCTTACCCTGCAAGAGATTGTCGAGCATTCGGAACCGCAGCCCGGCGGCCCTGACGCATAGGGTGGTGGCCGTGTCCCGCAGCTTCCCGGCGGCGGTGAGATCGAAGTACTCGCGGGTGTAGGCATTGGCGAAAGTGGCGGCCAGGCCCGCCTCGGCCACCCGCTTGAGGAGGTTGTCCGCCTCGATCACCCGGCGAAGGCGGGCGTTGGGGTAGGCGGCCAGGTGGAAACCCAGCAGGGCCGGGGCATTCACCCCGCAGAAGAGCGACACCTGACCGGTGGCGCTCTGGGGTCGCCCCTCCACCCCCAGGCCGGCATCCACCGGCTTGAGCAAGCGCCCGGCTTGGCACACCGACTCACCCAGAATCGGCGCCGCCCCCAGAACCTCCCGAAGCTCCGGCCAAGGGTACTGAGACACCGGGTTGCCCGGACCGGGCGGGGCCAGGCCGAACCCGTCCAGGAAAACGAAGACTATCCGACTCACCGGCCCTACTGCTTGTACCCGAAGCGACGCAGAAGCGCCTTGCGGTCGGACACGTCCATCTCCGTCTCCATCCCCAGGCTGGCCGACCCGTCCACCACCCCGAGGACCCCTCGGCCCTGATCCGTCTCCGCCAGCAGCACCTGCACCGGGTTGGCGGTGGCGCAGAAGACCCGGCACACCTCCGGCACCATCTTCACCGCGTTCAGGACGTTGATGGGGAAGAACCCCGGCCCCAGAATGATCACGAAGAAGTGCCCGGCCCCCACGTTGAGGGCGTTCCGGGCCGCCAAGTCGGTCAGGTCCGGGTCGGTGCCGGTGCCCCGCACCAGGCAAGGCCCGGAGGCCTCGCAGAAGGCCAGGCCGAACTTGATCCCCGGCACCGCGTTGACCAGGGCCTCGTATAGGTCCTCCACCGTCTTGATGAAATGACTGTGCCCAAGAATGACGTTGAGACCCTCCGGCTTCTCGATAGCCACCGCTCGCGTGTGCATGGAAACCTCCTCTTCCTCAGTTGAGGCCATTCTAGGGGCTGTCGGGAACGCGGCAAAGGACCGACCCGCTCCGCGAGTAGGCCCGCGCCTGGGGGCGCTCTCTCCTCAATGATGAAATACGTCTATCCAAGAGCGTTCTCGTGTCTATTCCCCATTCTCTATCTTTGCGCCTTGGCGTCTTTGCGTGGGACTCCCCTCCCTGGCTCCGCTGAGCCCATTCCCGCCGCAAATCGTCCCGCCCCGCGCTGTTACCTTTGTGGCGGCCAACGCGATGATGCTATAATCCCGAACGAATCCGAGCAGGAGCGATATCAGTTGAAGGTTACCACCGAGCGACTTGAGGATTGCGTCATCAATCTCGTCATCGAGGTTGAGGAAGAGACACTTCAGCCGGCGCTGCAGAAGGCCGCGCGCCAGGCATCAACGCGGTTCAACATTCCGGGCTTCCGCAAGGGCAAAGCCCCCTACGACATGGTACTACGCCTGGTGGGGAAGGAGTATCTCCTGCAGGAGGCCTTGGACGAGATGGCTCCAGACCTGGTGACCCAGGCCATCGAGGAGCAGGAACTCGAGCCCTACAGCCGCCCGCAACTCACCAATCTGGAGACCGACCCCCTGCGGCTCACCGTCTCCGTTCCCCTGGAGCCGGAAGTAGAGCTGGGGGACTACCGCGAGGTACACCTGGAGCGCGAGCCGGCGGAGGTCCCCGAAGAGGACATCCAGAAGGCCATGCAGGATATGCGCCGAGAGCGGGCGGTGCGCGAGCCCATCGAGCGGCCCCTGCAGGTGGGTGATACCGTCACCGGCCGGCTCACCCTGGAGCTGGAGGATGGCGAGACCAAGGAAGACGAAGAGGCGGTCATCACCATCCCCACCCCCGAGGAAGAAAGCCTTCCCGGGCTCTCGGAGCATCTGGTGGGAGCCACCGTGGGCGACGTGGTCGAGTTCGACACCGTCTTCGCCGCCGATCATCGGGACCCGGAACTGGCCGGCAAGCCCGCCCACGTGACCGTGGAGATCGCGGAGACGGAAGAGCAAGTGCTTCCCGAGCTCAACGACGAGTTCGCGGTGATGCTGGGCGACTACGACGACCTGGAGAGCCTCAAGGCCGAGCTCAAGGAGCGGCTGGAAGCGGCCGCCAAGCAGCGATCGGAAGACAGCCTGCGGCGGCGGGCCGTTGAGGCCCTGGTGGAAGGGGCCGCCGTTATGAAGTACCCGGCGGTGGCCGTCGAGGAAGAGATGGACCGCTTAGTGGCGGCCTTCTTCGAGAGGCTGACCTCAGCCCGGATCAGCAAGAACGCCTACCTCCAGGCCATGCAGATCAGCGAAGACCAGTTCCGCGAGCAGCAGCGGCAGACGGCGGAGAAGAACCTCAAGGAGGGCCTCGCCCTCCGCGCTTTCGTGAAGGCCGAGAACATCCAGGCCACGCCCGAGGAGCTGACGGCGCGCATAGAGCGGACGGCCAACCAGATGGGCGCCACCAACAGCTCCATAGACTCGGTGATCCGCAGCCCGGAGTTCCGACTGAGAATGGCCAACAATCTGGTGCTCTCCCGGGCCATGAGCCGGCTGGTGAGCGTGCTCACCGGGGAGCCGGAGCCACCGGAGGAGGAGCTTCCCTTGGAGGACATGCCCGCCCCCACCGTGAATGTGGTGGAGACCACCGAGGGGGAGGACGAGGCTGCCGCCGAAGGGGCATCGGTGCCGGAGACTTCATCAGAGGAAGAATGATATGAACAGCCTAGTGCCTATGGTTATTGAGAGCACCGGTCGGGGAGAGCGCGCTTACGACATCTTTTCACTGTTACTGCGGGAGCGCATTATCTTCCTCGGCACCCCCATCAACGACCAGATCTCCAATCTGGTGGTGGCCCAGCTTCTTTACCTGGACCGGGAAGACCCGGAACGGGAGATCTCCCTCTACATCAATTCCCCCGGGGGCGAGATCTACCCCGGCCTGGCCATGTACGACACCATGCAGATCATCTCCGCCCCGGTGAGCACCATCGCCGTGGGCTGGACCGCCAGCCTGGGCACGCTCATCCTGGCAGCGGGCACCAAGGGCGTCCGCTACGCCCTGCCCAACGCCACCATCCACATGCACCCGGCCGGGGGCGGGGCCCGCGGCTACGCCCCGGACGTGGAGATCGCCGCCAAGGAGCTCCTGCGGATGCAGAGCCGCCTGCACGATATCCTGGCCCGGCACACCGGCCAGACGGTGGAGCAGATCGCCAACGACTTCCAGCGCGACCGCTTCATGAACGCCCAGGAAGCCCTAGCGTATGGGCTGGTGGACCAGGTCCTGAGCGTAAACGACAAGAAGCTCGAGCTTCTCAAAGGTGTCCAGACCAAGGAGCCCGAGGGAACCGAGGGAAAGGAAGATGAATAACGCCCGAAGTATGCAGTTTTGCTCCTTCTGCGGCCGGCGTCAGGATCAGGTGAGCCGACTCATCGCCGGCCCCGACGGGGTGTTCATCTGCGACGAGTGCGTCGAGCTCTGCAGCGATATCCTCGAAGAGGAGCGCGGCACCAAGGCGGAGCCGAGCGAGGGCCTGAAACTGCTATCCCCACGGGAGCTATATCAGCGCATCAACGACTACGTCGTAGGTCAGGACCGGGCCAAGAAAGTGCTCTCGGTAGCGGTGTACAACCACTACAAGCGCATCATCTCCTCCCCCGCCACCGACGGGGTGGAACTGCAGAAGAGCAACATCCTCCTCATCGGCCCCACCGGCTGCGGCAAGACCCTCCTAGCTCAGACCCTGGCCCGCACCCTGAACGTCCCCTTCTGCATCGCCGACGCCACCTCCCTCACCGAGGCCGGCTATGTGGGCGAGGACGTGGAGAACATCCTCCTGCGCCTGATCCAGGTGGCCGATTTCGACATCGCCAAGGCGGAGAAGGGCATCGTCTACATTGACGAGATAGACAAGATCGCCCGCAAGACCGGCGACAACCCCTCCATCACCCGCGACGTCTCCGGGGAGGGAGTGCAGCAGGCCCTGCTGAAGATCATAGAGGGCACGGTGGCCAACGTCCCCCCCCAGGGAGGGCGCAAGCACCCCCACCAGGAGTTCCTACAGATCAACACCGCCAAGGTGCTCTTCATCGTCGGCGGCGCCTTCGACAGCCTGGATGAGATAGTCGCCCGCCGAGTGGGCAGTAAGGGCCGGGTGGGCTTCCCCAGAGGCGAAGAGGAGCGGAAGAACCGCAACCTCGATCTCCGGGACTTGCTGCGGCAAGTTACCCCCGACGACCTGCTGGAGTTCGGGCTCATTCCCGAGTTCGTGGGTCGTTTGCCCATCGTGGTGAGCGTGGATCCCCTGGACCGGGATACCTTGATTGACATCCTCACCCAACCCAAGGACGCCGTGCTCAAGCAGTACCAGCGCCTCTTCGCCATGGACGACGTGGAACTGGTCTTCACCGACGATGCCCTAGGGGCCATCGCCGACAAGGCCCTGGAGCACAAGACCGGGGCCCGCGGCCTGCGCACCATCGTCGAGGAGATCCTCCTGGACGTGATGTACGAGATCCCCTCCCGTAAGGACGTGCGCAAGTGCGTCGTCAGTGCCGAGACGGTCGAGATGGGGAACCCTCCCCTCCTCCTCACCCAGTCCGAGCGCCCGGTGGATTGGTTGCAAGAGACGGCCTAGGCCGTCCCGAACCCCTGATGAATGGTGTCGAGAGCGCGGAGCCGAGTCGGCCTCGCGCTCTTTCTGTCGGCGGCCGGGCCGCGTATCTCCTACGAAACCGGGCGGACGCGGTGGCTATCTGTTCCAACTAATCCGGCTCCTTGACAGTATCCTGGCCTCTCGCGGTACGGAGAACCTCTCCCCCGGCCCCTCCCCTGAAAAGGGAGGGGTGACTCGGCCCCCCCTTCCTTCGCAGGGAAGGGGGTAATAGGCAGAAGCGAAGCGTCTGCCGCT
>JBBQIE010000059.1:0-8755 GCA_038324625.1 Anaerolineae bacterium
GGATGCGCTCATCAGCGGCGGGTACCACCCGCGAATTGTAGCCCGCCACCCGGTCCGCCACAAAGCCCTGACCGGGACCGTCACCTAGCTCGGCCCCCCACCGCTGGTGTCCCCGACCCGGCTGTGGCAAGATGCGCCGGGTTTCCCTCGTTTCCCCCCTCTCCGGTGGGCGGGAGGCCGACGTCAGTCTACCCCCTTGGAGGCACACGGTGAGTCACCACGACCTGCCCCGACCCGAGCACCCCCGGCCCCAGATGGTCCGGCCGGAATGGATCAACCTCAACGGCACCTGGGAGTTCGAGATGGATCCCGGCCGCAGCGGCCACGATCGGGGCCTGCCTCAGGCTGACCACCTGAGCGGCGCGATCCTGGTGCCCTTCTGCCCCGAGAGCGAGCTCTCCGGCATCGGGCACAAGGACTTCATCCCCGCCGTCTGGTACCGGCGGGACTTCGAGGTCCCCGAGGATTGGGGGGCGGGGCGCATCCTCCTGCACTTCGGGGCGGTGGATTACGACACCCACGTCTACGTCAACGGGCAGGAGGCGGGCTTCCACCGCGGAGGCTACACCCCCTTCACCCTCGATATCACCGACCTCCTGGAGCCGGGGCCGAACTCCCTGACCGTCTACGCCGAGGATGACACCCGTTCCCCCCTCCAACCATCGGGTAAGCAGTCGGATCGGCACCACTCCTATCGCTGCGTCTACACCCGCACCACCGGCATCTGGCAGACGGTGTGGCTGGAGGCGGTCCCCGAGGTGTACATCCAGTCCCTCCGCCTCACGCCCATGCTGGAGCAGGGAGCCCTCCTGGTCCAGGTGCGGCTCCAGGGCGACTCCCGCGACTTCTGGCTCCAGGCCGAGGCCAAGGCTGACGGGGTGGTGGTGGGCCGAGACCAGTGCCTCACTCAAGGCGGCTGGTGTGCCCTTGTGCTCCAACTGGAGGACGTGCGCTCCTGGTCCCCCGAGGACCCCTTCCTCTATGACCTGACCATCAGCCTGGGTGACGAGGACGAAGCCCTGGACCGAGTGGAGTCCTACTTCGGCCTCCGGTCCGTCTGCCTGTGCGAGGGGGCGGTTCTCTTGAACGGCAAGCCCTTCTTCCAGAGGCTGGTCTTGGACCAGGGCTTCTACCCGGACGGCATCTACACCGCCCCCACGGACGAGGCCCTGAAGCGGGACATCGAACTCTCCCAGGCGGTCGGCTTCAACGGGGCCCGCCTGCACCAGAAGGTCTTCGAGCCCCGCTTCCTCTATTGGGCCGACCGCCTGGGGTACCTGGTGTGGGACGAGTTCCCCAACTGGGGGCTGGACCACTCCCATCCCCTGGCCCTGGAGAGGGTCCTGGCGGAGTGGCCGGCGGTGGTGGAGCGGGACTACAGCCACCCCAGCCTCATCGGCTGGTGTCCCTTCAACGAGACCCCCGTCACCCAGAACCCGGAGCTGATCCGCACCGTCTACCGTATGACCAAGGCCCTGGACTGGACCCGACCGGTGATTGATGCCAGCGGCTACGTCCACGTGGAGACGGACATGTGGGACGTCCACGACTACGCCCACGGCATTACCCCGGAGGAGTTCGCCGCCCGCTACGACGCCTTCGCCCAGGGAGAGTCGCCCTGGCGCAACTTCCCCAAGCAAGAGCCGGAGTGGAACCACGAGCCCTACTGGGTGAGCGAGTACGGGGGCATCTGGTGGAACCCGGGGCAGAAGGATGCCGAGGCCTGGGGCTACGGGAACCGTCCGGCCACCATCGAGGACTTCCTGCGCCGTTACCGCACCCTCACCGAGGCCCTCCTGCGGAACCCCAGGGTCTGGGCCTTCTGCTACACCCAGTTGACCGACGTGGAGCAGGAGGTCAACGGCCTCTACTATTACGACCGCTCCCCCAAGTTCGATGACGAGGTGATGGGGGAGATCCGGGAGATCAACACCGGCCCGGCGGCGGTGGAGGAATAGGGCGACGTCTTGGTTGTGTATACACCTCCGCCGGTGTATGATCGTGCCATAGTGTCGGTGGAGGCATCAGGTGAGCGGTGAACTGAGGCGTATGCAAGTGCTTCTTGAGGAAGAACAGCACCAGAGACTCTATGAGGTGGCCAATAAGCAGGAAAGAAGCCTGTCGTCGCTTCTCCGAGAGATAGTGCGGGAGTATCTGGATTCCGAGCACGCGGAGGCTGAGCGGGATCGCAGCCTAGAAGCACTGGAGACCCTTGCCGAGCTTCGCCGGGACGTAGGCAGTCGCGTCGGAGTATACGATGGCGATCTCGTGGCCGAGGTAAGGGAGGAACGCGAGCGAGAGAGAGATAGGGTTCTGCGGGGGGAAGGGTGAGCGGTTCGGTGGTAGTTGACGCTAACCTTACCCTGGCTCTAGTGCTCCTCACCCCCTATTCGACGCCTGCTGCCCAGCGGGTGAGTGCCTGGAAAACTGCCGGTGAACACCTGCTGGCGCCGGCGTTATGGGGATACGAAGTCGCTTCCGCCTTGCGCAAGAGTGTCGCCGGGCAAGTGCTGACTGATGGCCAAGCCGAGCTGGCGCTGGCGGAGTTGCTGGCCCTTGGAGTCGAACTGGTACCTCCCGATCAAGAGCTTCTTAGCGGTGGTTTGCGTTGGGCTCAGCGACTGGGCAGCTTCGTGGCCTACGACGCGGCCTATATGGCGCTCGCGGAACGATACCGCTGCGATCTGTGGACGGCGGATCGGCGTATGGCCCGAGCGGCCGCCGGCTGTGGAGCTGACTGGGTACACCTAATCGGCAACTGAGCCTCAGGCGTTGCGCTGCCTTAGCCGCCCAACCGCCGGACTCGCTCGATGAGGTCGGGGTTGTCGTCGCCCGTGGGCACGGGGACGATCACCCGCAGGGCCTTCCGCACCAGGCTGATGCTCACCGGGGTGTTGCCGATGCTCTCGCCGTCGGCCTGGACGGCGACCGGCCGGCTGGTATTGATAGAGATGTCCTGGGAGGCGTGCAAAACCCGTATCCGCCGGTCCCGGCGCTCCAGGCCCCACAGCAGCACCCAGGCCAGGGCGACGTAGTCGAGGATGGTGCGAGCCCGGATGGTGTAGATGCCCACCTCGCCGTCATCCAGGGTGTGGTTGGCCCCGGAGCTGACCAGCAGCTTCACCGGGGTGGAGCCGTTCACCACCACCACGTCCGAGGCTCGGGCCACCACATGCATACCATCTATCTGTAGATCGAAACGCCGAGGCTGGAAGCCGGCCAAACCCCGCAAGCCGGTGATGAGGTAGGCCACCCTCCCCAGGCGGTGCTTGCTCTCCCCGGAAGTATCCCGCATGGCCATGGCGCTGAGGCCGGCGCTCACGTTCAGGATGAAGTGCTGCTCTCCCACCTTCATGCTGTCCACGTCGGTGACGGCATGGTTCCCGGCGATGAGATCACAGGCCTTCTCCGGGGGCATGGGCAGGCCCAGTTCCCGGGCCAGGCCGTTGCCCGTGCCCACCGGGATGATCCCCAGGGGCACCTCAGTGCCGACCAAGCCGTTGGCCACGGCGGAGACGGTGCCGTCACCCCCGGCGGCCACGCAGATGTCGTAGCCGTCTTTGACGGCTTGGCGGACGATGGCCGGCAGGTCCTCACCGTCAACGATCTTGTGGAGGTCGTAGCTCCAGCCCGCCTGGCGGAAGCACTGATCCAACGTGTGTTCTAGGGCCTCGGGTTCCGCGTGACCACCCTTGGGGTTGAGAGAAACGAATATCCGTTTGGATTCGCTGCTGTCGGCCATGCGTACCTCCAATGCTTCCCCATCACTCTAGCACAGAGAGCGGTTTCTGTCGCGAAACCCGTCGGTGGTAGATACTGGCGGCGTTGGAATCAGGAGGAGACCATTGACCGACCCCAGGTGGCTGGCTTGGGCCAAGAGATTGCAGGCCATTGCTCAGGACGCCCTCGCCTATTGCCGCAACCCCTTCGATGCAGAGCGGTTCGAGCAGGTGCGCCACATCGCCGTGGAGATCATGGCCGAGCATACCGGCCTGGAAGAGGAGAAGGTGCGCGAGCTCTTCAGCGGCGAGGAGGGCTACGCCACCCCCAAGATTGACGTTCGCGGAGTGGTCTTCCGCGACGACGGCATCCTCCTGGTGCGGGAGCGCCGCGATATGTGCTGGACCCTGCCCGGCGGCTGGGCCGACGTGGGGGACTCCCCCAGCGCCGGGGTGGAGCGCGAGGTTCGCGAGGAGTCCGGCTACGAGGTGAAGGCGGTCAAGCTGTTGGCCTTGTATGACCGCAACCGGCACGCCCATCCCCCTCACCCTCAGCACATCTACAAGCTCTTCTTCCTGTGCGACCTCCTGGGCGGGGAGCCGGCGGAGAGCATCGAGACCGCCGGGGTCGGGTTCTTCCCCGAGAACGACCTGCCGGAGCTCTCCCTGCCCCGAGTGCTGCCGGAGCAGATCGCCCGCTTCTTCCAGCACCGACGCCACCCCGAGTGGCCCACGGAGTTTGATTAGTGGATAGTGGGGCTAACCAGCACCCATACTTCCATCCACTCAGTCCATCCCAGTCCATCCCGTCCACTCTCACCCCATGAGGAGAACCCCATCATGCCCAATCTCATTCCACCCGATGACCCCCGACTGACCTGGGAGGGGGCGGTCTCCGTCCAGGCGACCAACGGCTTCGTGATGCCCTGGCGCCTCCCCTTCGAGGAGGGACGCCTCTTCCCTGAGGCCCTGGTGGAGCGGGCGGCCATGCCCGCCGGGGTGCGGCTGGCCTTCTACAGCGATACCACCGGCATTCGAGGGGAGATCGTACCCTGGCCGGCGCCGGGGGAGCCGGATGAAGGCCGAGTGTGCAGCCCGCTGGACCTATACCTCGACGGGCAGTTCCACGGGCGGGTGCCCCTGGATGGGGCGAGCCACTTCCGCTTCGAGGGCCTGCCCGAGGGGGAGAAGCTCATCGAGCTATGGCTGCCGCAGCTGGGGGTGTTCCGCCTGCGGTCCCTGGAGCTGAGCGACGGGGCCGGCCTGCGCCGATATCAGGACCATCGGCCCCGGTGGGTCACCTACGGCAGCTCCATCACCCACTGCGGGGCCGCTGAGTCCCCATCCTTCACTTGGCCGGCCATCGTGGCCCGCGAGCGGGGCCTGAACCTCACTTGCCTGGGCTACGGGGGCCAGTGCCACCTGGATCACATGGTGGCCCGCATGATGCGCGACCTCCCGGCGGACTTCCTCTCCATGAAGGTGGGGATCAACATCAAGGGGGCGGCCAGCCTCAGCGAGCGCACCTTCCGCTGGGGAATCATCGGGTTCGTGCAGATCGTCCGGGAGAAGCACCCCGAGACCCCCTTCGCCATCCTCTCCCCCATCCTGGCCCCGCCCCACGAGGAGGCGGTGAACCCGGTGGGCCTGAACCTGGAACTGATGCGGGAGGAAGTGGCGGCGGCCGTCACCATCCTCCGGGCCCAGGGGGATCTCAACGTCTACTACTTCGATGGCCGGGCCCTACTCGGTGCCAACGATGAGAGCCTGCTGGCCGAGGACGGCGTCCACCCGACTGCCGACGGCTACAAGCTGATGGGCCAGCACTTCCTGGACCGGGTCGCGGCCAAGGCGTTCGTGTAGGGACCTAACCCCTCAACCCCTTCCCGTGTCGGGAAGGGGTTGAGGGGTTAGGTTGGCCTCCCCTACTTCAAGGTCATGGGCAGCATGACCTGGTGCAGTTGCGACACCACCCTCACCGTCACGGTGATGTTCTGGTTGTTGTTGCGCACCTCACCCCCGTCGGGGGCGGTGGCTTGGATGCCCACCGGGCATTGGGCGGTGACACCGGGGGTCAGCGACGGCAGAGAGGCGGCATTGAGGCTGAGGGTGATGGTGTCGCCGGCGGCACCCACCGTGCGCGACAAGCTAAGCCAGGGGCAACTACCGGAGATGGCCACCCAGTTGAAGGTGAGGCCCCCGAGGTTGGCGACCACGACGCTCTCCCTAGTGCCGGCGGCGGCGGCGATGTCGTAGAACAAGGCCACCCTATCGGTCACCGATAGCTCCGGACGAATGGCCACCCCGGGGCCGTCCAGGTCGGCAGCGATGAAATCGCGCCAGTAGGGCCCGTAGCCGGTGACGTCGGAGTAACCCCCGGCGGCGTGGAAGTCGTAGAGGCGCAGCACCGCCCCATCGGCTCGCACCAGAATGCGCTCCGGGCGACCATCCCCGTTCACGTCGGCCATGACCAGGACCGGCCCCCAGAGGTTGTCGCCGATGGGAAGAATGCCCTCGATGTTGTTGTTATAGCCCAACCGAGGATTGAGGGTGTAGATGGCGGCGTTGGTGCCGTTGTTGAGGGCCATGATCTCGTTCAGGCCGTCGCCGTTGAAGTCGCACAGCCGGATGTCCACCGGTGGATTGGCGAAGCCCCAGTCGTAGAGATCGTTGTAGGTGCCGGTGCCGGTGACCCGGATGCCCGCCACCGCCGGGGGGACATTCCCGCTGGTGGTAGCCTGGGGCCGGAGGAGGATCAGCTCCTGGTCGGTGGTGGGGTCCACGTTTCCGATCTTGGCCTTGATCCAGTCGGAGAGGGAGCCCACTTGGGCCTGGAAGAAGGTGTTGAAGACGTTGCGCCCATCGAGGACGTAGATCAGGTTACCTTGACGGGCCAGGACCACGTCGGCGGCCCCGTCGGCGTTGAAGTCCCCCAGTTCCATGTCGGAGAACTCGCCAATGGTGGGCAGGTCCCAGATGGGGGTGGTGTTCCAGTTCCCGAGGGAGGGGTTGAAACCGTAGGCCACCAAATGGGCGCGGATGACGCCCTCGTCGGCGCTACGCACAGCCACGATCTCATCGCGGCCGTCGCCGTTTATGTCCCCGGCCCGCACCATAAGCCAGGTATTGGGATAGGCATTGAGGCCCAGGTTGGGCAGTTGCGCCAGGCCGGCCTTCAGGGCCACGGGGTCGAAGGTGTTCATGACCGGTCCGGGCACGGTCACCCCGGCCCCGCCGATGGCGACCAACTCCTTGTAGCCGTCGCCGTCGAAGTCGCCGGCGGCCACCTGGTTGTAGGGCCCGCCCCAGACGTCGTACTTGCCGGTGAGATCGCGGGAGTTAGGCTCCACGATCAGGTCCTGAATGACGATGCGGCCGTCAATGCTGTTGATGAGGATCACCTCATCGGCGCCTTGGTGGCTGGCCGCGGCCACCTCCGGCTCCGAGTCCTCTTCCTGGGCCAGGGCGGCCAAGGGGAGAAGAGCCAATACCAGGGCTATGAGAAGAGAGCCGACGAGGGAAAGCAGGGCATGCGCGCGGCGGAAGGAAGCTCCAGTGACCATGCTAACACTCCTTTTTCGGCGCCGGTGAGGGCAAGCCGACAGACGATACTGGGCGCACATTACAACAGGGTCTCGCCGGTGTAAAGAAGGCCCTAGAGACCCCGAAGACCGTCAGGGTGGGTGCGGCGGCACCTACTACGTCGCTCTCGCCGGAACCGCCGCCAGGGGCTACAATCCCTCCCAACCAGGAATCGAGTACCCACTCACGGGAAAGGAGCGCTCACCATGCCGATCAAGCAATCCATCTGCTACCCCATGATCAAGCCCGGCGACATGAGCCTGGAGGACCTCTTCCGAGCCGGGAAGGGGATGGGTTACGCCGCCGTGGAGCTGTGGAAGCGGGGCGATGACTTCGAGGAGGTCATGGACCTGGCCCGGAAACACGGCTTAGCGGTGGCCATCATGAGCGGCCACGACTCCCTGCCCGACGGCCTCAACAAGCGAAGCAATCATGACCGCATCGAGGCCGAGCTCAAGGAGTCCATTGACGTGGCCGCCAAGAACCACATACCAGGCGTCATATGCTTCAGCGGCAACCGGCAGCCGCACATGACCGAGATCGAGGCCATAGAGGCGGTAAGCGACGGGCTGAAGCGGGTGGCCCCTTACGCCGAGAAGAAGGGAGTCAACCTCAACATGGAGCTGCTCAACTCCAAGGTGGACCATCCCGGCTACCAGTGCGATCACACCGCCTGGGGGGTGGCCGTGTGCGAGAGGGTACACAGCCCGCGGGTGAAGCTGCTCTATGACATCTACCACATGCAGATCATGGAAGGCGACATCATCCGCACCATCCGCGACAACATCCGCTGGATCGGCCACTTCCATACCGCCGGAAACCCCGGTCGCCGGGACATGGACGACACTCAGGAGCTGAACTACACCGGCATCTGCCGGGGCATCGCCGGCACCGGGTACGACCTCTACGTCGGGCACGAGTTCAAGCCCAAGGGCGACGTCCTCGAAGCCCTGCGCGCCACCTTCACCGCGTGCGACGTCGGGTAACGGGGCGGGCTGAGGGGCAGTGGATAGTTGGTAGGGGATAGAAGGGAGGGAAGGTCCAGCTCCCCGGGCGGCCCTCACCCAGTCCATTTGGCTTACCAAATGGACGAACCCCTCTCCCATTGCGATGGGAGAGGGGAGATCGTGCTCCCCCTTCCTTCGCAGGGAAGGGGGTATAGCCAGGTAAGCGCAGCGCCTGGCGCTTAGGGGGTTAGGTTAGGTTCCCAACGCCAGCGCCTCTTCCAGCGTGGCCTGGGCGGCGGTGCCCCCCGCCGCCCGGGTGGAGAGGGCTCCGCAGGCACAGGCCATGCGCAGGCTTCGCTCCAGGGGCCACCCTTGAAGGTAGCCATAGACGAAGCCGGCGTCGAAGCTGTCCCCGGCGCCGGTGGTATCCACCACCGAGACCGGGTACGGGGCGCAGGAGGCGCGTCTCCCCCCAGCGGCGGCGATGGCCCCTCTCGCTCCCAGCTT
>JBBQIE010000060.1:0-8713 GCA_038324625.1 Anaerolineae bacterium
TCCTGGAGGCTCAAACCGCGGGCGAGGTTGGTATCTACTTCGCGTGCGACCTCGTCAACCGGACGAGAGTGCGCCAGGGTGGGGAGGGGCGGTCCCTCCTGTCTCTGATCGAGCGTGGTTGATGGCTGCATCTGCCGCTCATTCTCCGTGCGTTGCTGGGCCGTGCGGTGAGGTAGCGAACTGCCGATTTCGGTACCGTAGGGCGGAGCTAACGTATGGGCGAGTCCGGGACCCAGGCGACGTAGGTGTCCCATCGCTCTCGGAGGTAGTGACGCTCCTTCTCGAAGGCCAGAGCCTGGGCATGGATCATGTCCTCATAGCCGTCCAAGCCCTCGCGGTCGAGGCGGTTCCAGAGGGCCAAGCTTCGGGCGAAGAAGGGGGCCGACAGCGACGCCGCCACCTTGTCCGGGTCCAGCTCCGCTTTGTTGAAGCAGACCCCGAAGTCCAACACCATCCGGGCCCAGAGGTCATCGGGGAAGTCGAGTTCGCCGGGCTCCTCGGCCTTGGCGAGAAAGGTCAGAGGCTCGTAGTTCTCCGGGCGCAGAATGCGCCGCAGCAACCGGCGCCAGCCCCTCATGCCCTGGCGGAACCCTCGCCAGAAGTCGGCGGTGGGTCTCTCCTCGGCGGCGATCACTGTCGGCGCCGGGCCCTCGGCCGGGGCATCCTCGCAGGAGCGGACGTTTCGCCAAAGCCGCTGGTGAGAGCCCAGGTGCCTAAAAAGGGTACTCAGGGTGTGGGTGAAGCGTTGGTCGTAGGCGGTGGTGCCGAATACCAGGGAGGACTGCTTGTGGCAGGAGGGCACCTGGACCAAGGGCACCTCGCTGGCCAGAGCCATCACCAAGAGCCAAATGTCCAGGCCGCCGCGGGCGGCATCGGTCTCCCAGACATCCTGCTCGGAGTAGGCTTGGGCCAGCCTCCCGGAGAGGGACCAATCGCCGCTGAGGGGCCGGCGCACCGCCCGCCCGTACATCAGGCGGACCATGGGGTAGACGATCAGGTCCTCGAAGGCGGCGTCCACGAAGCTCCATTGGTGCATGGGCAGGACTAGATGGGCCCGACCTTCCAGCACCGGGGCCAGCAGAGCCCGAATGTCGTTCGGCTGCACATCGGTGAGGCCGGCATCGAGGACGATGCAGGCGTCGGCGCCCAAGCGAGTGGCTACCTCGAACACGGCGCGGGTGGCGCTCCCGTGGCCGGTGAGGCCCCGATAGCCGGTGCTGAAACGAGCGAATTCCTCCGGCAGCCGGGCCCGCATGAAGGCGGCGGGGGTGCCGTCGGAGGAGTTGGCGTCCACGTTCACCAGGACCAGCTTCTTATCCGGGAAGAAGCGATGGACGGCCACACCGGCGCCGCGAGCCACCGCGCCCACGGTACGGGCATTGCGGTAGCTGGGGATGCCCACCACGATGTCGGCCGACCTCAGAGCCCGAAGCTGCTCCTCGGCGTCGTCCAGCAGGGAAGTGTCATACATGCGCGGAGACCACCTCAGTAGGCCAGGACGAAGAGGAGATCGTTGACATTGGTGTTGGTGGGGCCGGTCACCAGCAGCTCGCCGGTCTGCTGCAGGAAGTGGTAGGAATCATTGTTGCGCAGGTAGGCATTGACATCGAGACCGCTCGCCCGGGCCTTCGCCACGGTGGCGCCGCTTATGATGGCCCCGGCGCCGTCGGTGGGTCCATCGGTGCCGTCGGTGGCCAAGGTGCCGATGAGGGCGCCCTCCCAGCCGTCGAGGGCGATGGCGGCGGCCAGAGCTAGCTCCTGGTTGCGGCCGCCCTTTCCCTCGCCGCGAATGGTGACGGTGGTCTCGCCGCCGGCGACGATGCAGGCCGGTCGGGCCAGGGGGCGATCGCTCTTGAGCATCTCTTTGGCCAGGGCCGCCGCTACCTTGGCCACCTCTCGGGCCTCGCCCTCCAGGTAGGTGGTGAGAAGCAGGGCGCTCAGACCCTCTTCCACAGCCCTCTGCACCGCTCGCTGGGCGGCGATGTCGTTACTGCCCACCACCAGGGTCTGCACTCGGGAGAAGACCGGATCCCCGGGCTTAGGAGTCTCCGGGAGGTGCCCGTCTCGGCCGGCCATGAGCCGGCTGAGGATGGGGGTGGGGGCCTTGTCCAAGAGGTCGTACTTCTCCAGCACCCGCCAGGCGTCGGAGAAAGTGGTGGTGTCGGGCACGGTGGGGCCGGAGGCGATGACGTCGAGGGGGTTACCCACCACGTCGGACAGGAGCAGGGCCACTAGAGAGGCGGGCTGGGCCAGTCGGGCCAAACCGCCGCCCTTGAGGAGGGAGAGGTGCTTGCGGACGGTGTTCATCTCATTGATGGTGGCGCCGCTCCGCAGCAGGAGGTCGGTGAGGGTCTGCATATCGGCCAGGCTGATGCCCTCGGCGGGGAGGGTCATGAGGGCCGAGCCCCCGCCGGAGATGACGCAGATTACCAGGTCGGACTCGGCGAGGTCGGACAGGGCGGCGGCCATGGCTTCGGCGCCCTCAACCCCCGCTTGGTTGGGGGTGGGGTGGCCGGCTTCGACGAACCGCACCGGGCAGGCCGTCGCCTCCCGCATGGAGGCCGCGTCCGCCTCGCTGAGAGTGTAGCCTTCCTTCACGTTCACCAGGCAGAGATCGAGCTTGTCGCCCAGGACGGTGGCCACTGCCTTGGCCATGGGGGCCCCGGCCTTGCCACCACCGATCAGGAACACCCGGCGGATGCCGGCCAGGTCGTAGGCGTGGTCCCCGATGTGGAGGGTGTTGCCCCGGCGCTGGAGATTGGCGAGCACCGCCTTCTCCGGGTCCACCGCTTCCAGGGCCGCCGTCATCAGACGACGGAGAACCTCCCGATATCGGGTTTCCTCGGGATTATCGCCACTAGGCATGGACAAGGACTCTCCTTGAGTGGATACCGCTGCTAACCGTATTCCCGACCGATGGTTGGGCCCAAACCCGAGCCGCCACCGGTTCGGCACCGCCGATTATACTATCCTGGGTAGGTCGCTGCTACATTCGCCGGGGAGCGGGTCGGGCCCCAGAACCTAAAGGCCTGGGAGACCTTCTGCTCTTGGGAGTGTGTTTCGACTTGGGGGCGAGTTCCGGCTTCCTATTACAGACCCATGCCCGTCATGCTGAATGGAGCGCTCCTCAGCGGAGTGAAGCATCTCGTCCACACGAGGCGAGACCCTTCGGTGCCCTCAGGGTGACGGTGTGGAGCGCTGCTCATGACGTAACGAGCGATAACTCGTAGGGGCGAATCTTGTATTCGCCCTTGGTGGCCGGGCGAACACAAGGCGGGCGAATACAAGATTCGCCCCTACGATCACGGTCATGGGCTTCCAGCATGCCCCTGCGAGGCATGGGGTTCTCAGGGTGACGTGGTCCGCGGCGGGCGAAGACCGATCCCTCACCCTGCCCCTGAGATGGGACACAACCTCTGGGAGAATCAGTTGCAGCGCCGGGGCCCGGGTGATATATTCCTCCCGGAATAGGCTGTGCCCCTGTAGCTCAGTGGATAGAGCAGTGGCCTCCGGAGCCATGTGCGGGCGTTCGAGTCGCCCCAGGGGTACCACGGTGCGGCTGATGCCGCACCTTTTTCTGTCCCCGGAATCCATGTCGCTCTTCGCCGACCCACCGGGCCGGTGCTATAATCGCTCAAAGGCTCTGGAGCGATAGGATGGAAGCTGTCGGCCTCAACGAGAAGATGGCCCAAGTCCGGGCCCTGACCGATGCCAAGGGGTTCTCCTCGGACCACGAGCGCATCTGGGAGATGCTCACCCTCATCCACACCGAGGTCTCGGAGGCGGCGGACGCCTACAAGAAGGGCGCCCCCCTGGAGGACATCGGCGAGGAACTGATTGACGCCATCATCCGGATACTGCACCTGCTCTCCGCCCTGGATCTGGACGCGGAGGCGCTGTTCCAGCAGAAGATGGCCGTCAACTGGGAGCGACCGGTGAAGTACAACACGGTGAGAGGGGGCTGATGGCCCACCCCCGGCTGTACCGCACCACCGGCATCGTCCTGAGGCGGCGCGACTTCGACGAGTCCGACCGTATCCTGACGGTGCTCACTCCCGACCGGGGCAAGGTCACCCTCCTGGCCAAGGGGGCGCGCAAGGTCGGCAGCCGCAAGGCTCCCCACGTGGACCTCTTCAAGCAAGTGGACCTGCTGGTACACCAGGGCCGTAACTTCGGCATCATCTCCCAGGCGGAGACGGTGCGGACCTTTCCCTCTCTGGGCGAGGACCTGAAGTGCCTGGCCGCCGCCCACTATTTGGCGGAGTTGGCCGATGCCTTCGTGGGGGAGGACGAGGAAGGTACCGGGGTATACGAGCTGCTCCTGGAGGCTCTGAGCTGGCTGGATGCGGGGGGAGACCCGCGGCTGGTGCAGCGCTACTTCGAGCTCCACCTCCTGGACGTGGAGGGCTTCCGGCCCCAGCTCTATCGCTGCCTGGAGTGCGGCGAGTGGCTGGAGGAGCGGGAGAACGCCTTCGATGTGCCCGCGGGGGGCATGTACTGCCCCACCTGCGCCGGTCAACCGGCTCGCGGTCGCCGGGTCAGCACCGGGGCCCAGAAGGTGCTCCGTTTCTTGCAGCGGTCTCCGGCCGACAGCTGCCGGCGTTTGGCCCTGCAACCGGCTCTGCACAGCGAGATGGAGAGCCTCCTCACCGACTACCTGCGGACGATCCTGGACCGCCCCGCCAAGTCCCGGCGGTTCATCGAGGCCGTGGAACGCCTGCCGGCGGAATCCTGAAGCGGAAGCCGGCCCCTATCCCACCCGAGAGCGAGGCCACCTGATGCCCCAGCAACCCCCCACCTTTCAAGACGTCATTATGCGCCTGGAGCGTTTCTGGGCCTCGCAAGGGTGCCTGATCTGGCAGCCCCACAACGTGCAGGTGGGGGCGGGCACCATGAATCCGGCCACTTACTTGCGGGCCTTGGGCCCGGAGCCCTGGCGGGTGGCCTACGTGGAGCCCTCGGTGCGGCCCGCCGACGGCCGCTACGCCGAGAACCCCAACCGCTGGCAGCAATACTACCAGTACCAGGTGATCCTCAAGCCCGACCCGGGCGATCCTCAGGAGATGTACCTCCGCAGCCTGGAGGCCATCGGGGTGGACTTGGCCCGCCACGACGTTCGCTTCGTGGAGGATAACTGGAACAACCCCGCCCTGGGGGCCTGGGGCCTGGGTTGGGAAGTGTGGTGCGACGGGGCGGAGATCAGCCAGTACACCTACATGCAGCAGGCGGGCGGCTTCACCCTGGATCCGGTCTCGGTGGAGATCACCTATGGCCTGGAGCGGATCATGCTCTTCCTCCAGGGCGCCGCCACCTTCCTGGATATCGTCTGGGACGACGGCCTCACCTATGGCGACCTTCTCTATCGTCAAGAGGTCGAGCACTGTACCTACAACTTCGAGGTGGCGGACATCGAGCGGCTCACCCAACTGTTCCGCGTCTTCGAGAGCGAGGCCGAGGCCGCCCTAGATCGGAACCTGGTGATGCCGGCGCACGACTTCGTGCTCAAGTGCAGCCACACCTTCAACGTCCTGGATGCCCGCGGGGCCATAGGGGTGACGGAGCGGACCGCCTACTTCGCCCGTATGCGCGAGCTGGCCCACCGAGTGGCGGCGGCCTACGTGCGACAGCGGGAGGAGGCCGGCTTCCCCCTGACCAAGCGCCACTCCTGGGCGGCCGAGTCGGTGACGGCGGGGTCGGTCCCCATGCCGACGGCCTCACCGGATCGACAGACCTTCTTGCTGGAGATCGGCACCGAGGAGCTGCCTCACGCCGACCTGCAGTCGGCTTTGGCCCAGCTGGATGAGCGGGTGAGGCGGATGCTGGAGGCCGCCCGTCTGGGCTTCGATAGCGTCGAGGTGTTCGGCACCCCCCGACGCCTGGTGGCGTTGGTGGCCGGTCTGGAGGCGGCCCAGGCGGACCAGGTGTCGGTGGAGAAGGGCCCCCCGGCCTCAGTGGCCTTCGACGGCGAGGGCAATCCTACTCGGGCCGCCGAGGGATTCGCCCGCCGGCATGGAGTGCCGGTGGCGGACCTGGAAGCGACCGACATGGACGGGGGCCGCTACGTGGCGGCTCGGGTCACTCGCCAGGGGGAACCGGCGGCGGTGGTGCTCTCCCGTGAGCTGCCGGCGGTTCTGGAGGGGCTCCGGTTCAACCAGAGCATGCGCTGGAACGCCACAGGGACCGCTTTCTCCCGCCCGGTGCGCTGGTTGGTGGCCTTGCTTGGGGATCAGGTGGTGCCGGTGAGCTTCGCCGGGGTGGAGAGCGGACGAACCACCCGGGGGCCGCGGGCGACCGCCAGCGCGGACATGGAATTGGCCTCGGCGGACGAGTACCGCTGCGCTATGGATGCGGCAGGAGTGGTTCTCTCCTCGGAGGATCGCCGGGTAGCCATCGCCGACGATATGGCGGCCTTGGCGGCCTCGGTGGGGGGGCGGATCCGCCCGGACGAGGAACTCCTGGCCGAGGTGGCGGACCTGGTGGAGAAGCCGGTGGCCATCCTGGGTAGCTTCCCGGAGGAGTACCTGTCCCTGCCGCGCGAAGTCCTGGTCACGGTGATGAAGAAACACCAGCGCTACTTCGCCGTGGAGCATGAGGGGGACCTGCTCCCGTACTTCATCGCCGTGCGCAACGGCGGCAGCGAGGGTGAGGACCTGGTGCGCCGGGGCTATGAGGCGGTGCTTAGGGCCCGCTTCGCCGACGCCTCCTACTTCCACCGTGAGGACCTCTCCCGAAGCCTGGAGGACTTGCTGCCCCGCTTGGGCACCCTGGCCTTCCAGGAGCGCCTGGGTTCCATGCTGGACAAGACCGACCGCTTGGTGGACCTGGTACCGGCGCTGGGCCCCCTATTGGGGCTGCCGATGGCGGAGGTGCCGTCGGCGGTGAGGGCGGCGCGTTTGGCCAAGGCCGACCTAGCCAGCCACATGGTGGTGGAGTTCACCTCCCTTCAGGGAGTGGTGGGGCGCATCTATGCCCGGGAGCAGGGGGAGGACGCCCAAGTAGCGGAGGCCATCGAGGAGCACTATGCCCCTCGGCGGGCGGGCGACGCCGCCGCCGGCAACCGCCTGGGACTGGTGCTGGGGGTGACGGACCGGCTGGACAGCATCCTGGGCCTGCTGGCCGTGGGCCTGGAGCCCACCGGATCGGCGGACCCCTACGCCCTGCGGCGGACGGCCCTGGGCCTGGTGCAGAACCTGGTGCAATGGCGGACGCGGCTGGACCTGAGGCAGGCCCTGGCCCTGACCGCCGGCCATCTGCCGGTGGAGGCGGACCAGACGGTGCAGCAGCGAGCTCTGGACTTCATCCAGCAGCGACTGCGGACCTACTTGCAGGATCAGGGGCTCCGGTATGATGTGGTGGACGCGGTGCTGGCCGAGCGCGGGCACGACCCCTATTGGGCCGCCGCCACCGCCCCGGAGCTTCAGGAATGGGTGGAACGTTCCGATTGGATGGATACCCTCAACGCCTACGGCCGCTGCCGGCGGATCGTGCGCGACCAGGAGCATCGCTTCGAGGTGACGCCGGAGCGCTTCACCGAGGAAGCGAGCCGAGCCCTATACCGGGCCTACTTGGAGCAAGCGCAGGCATTGACGGCGGAGAGCACCGCCTCCGAGGTGATGGAGTCCCTCAGAGCCCTGACGCCCGCCATCAGCCGCTTCTTCGATGAGGTGCTGGTGATGGCCGAGGACCGGGCCGTCCGCGAGAACCGGCTGGGCCTCTTGCAGCGCATCGCCGGCCTCACCGACGGGGTGGTGGACCTAAGCCGGCTGGAAGGCTTCTAGAAGATGCTGGGGGCCGAATTCGGCCCGTCCACGGATTTGCCGGAGGTGGTGCGGAGGACTATTCGGCGCCACCTTCTGCTGTTCTCGGGAGAGACGGTCGTCGTCGGTGTCTCCGGGGGCCCGGACTCTCTGGCCCTGCTGCACCTGTTGCTGGCCCTGAGCCCGGACCTGGAGATCGGCATCCGGGCCGCGCACCTGAACCATCGCCTGCGTGGGGACGAGTCGGACGGGGATGCCCAGTTCGTGGAGCGGCTATGCCGGGAGTGGGGGGTGCCGCTGGATCTCCGGGCCTTGGACGTGGGGGCGATGGCCCAAGCCGAGGGCCTGGGCATCGAGGAGACGGCCCGGCAGGCGCGATACCGATTCCTGGGCGAGACGGCGGCGGATCGGGGAGCGGCGGCGGTGGCGGTGGGCCACAACGCCGACGACCAGGCGGAGACGGTGCTGATGCACTTTCTGCGGGGGTCGGGGCTGGCCGGGGCGCGGGGGATGCTGCCGTCGGTGCCCCTGGCCGGGCTGGACCCGGCCGGCGAACGCCCTCTGCCCCCGGGACTACGCCTGATCCGACCTCTGCTCTTCGTCCCCCGCGCCGAGATTCTGGCCTACTGCCGGGCCCAGGGCCTCGACCCGCGGTTCGACCGCTCTAACCTGGACACCACCTACTTTCGGAATCGGCTGCGGCACGAACTGCTCCCCTTCCTGGAGGATTTCAACCCCAACCTCCGGGAGGGGCTCGGCCGCTCGGCCCGCGTCGCCGCCGCCGACTACGACTACTTGCGGCAATGCCGGGACCGGGCCTGGGAGGAGACGGTGCTGGAGGCGGCCGCGGACTGCGTGGCCTTCGACCGGGAGCGCTTCGCCGGTCTGCACTTGAGCCTGAGGCGGTCGCTGGTCCGAGAAGCTATGGCTAGGTTGCGCCACACGCTGCGCGACAT
>JBBQIE010000061.1:0-8693 GCA_038324625.1 Anaerolineae bacterium
CCGGGGCCCCATTGTCCGAGGCGGTCATTGCGGAGCGTGACGCCCGGTGACGTCCTACTACCTGGATACCAGCGCACTCGTCAAACGCTATGTGGCTGAACTGCCGGCGATATGCGATGCGACATACTCTGCATCATTCCCCACGCCGAAGAGTAAGCCGGACTTCAAGGTGCGCAGCCAGGGCAATCCCACGAAGTATAAGCCCGGATACTCGGTGACGCCTCTCCTCTGAATCGGAAAGCCGTACTCATCAACGATAGGCAGCTTGACCAAACTGAAGTCGAACCGGTAACCCGTTGACCAGATCACGCTGGTAATGCCGGCTGCCTGGAGATCCAGGTTCGCAATCACGTCCGCATCGTAGCCGTCTCGGAGCTGGGGGATGGCTTCCTGAGGCGCCTCCAGCCTCTCAGCAGCGATGTAGCCGTCGATCCTTCTGAGCAGGTTAGCCTCGAACTGGTCCGACGCGGCCAGGCTCTCCTTCAGATCGGTGGCCAAGGTGATCTTCGTCCCTTGGACGGCCTGAAGGTGGCCCAAGAGCACGACCCCATCCCGGGCAAACTGATGCAAGTTGATGGTATGACCGCCGTCTCTCCCGGAAAGCTGGGGACTGGCAGCGAATCGCGCTCTCGGCGAAGGAAGATCGTCCACCTCCGTGTCGAAGAACCCGATCCGGGTCAGCCACCAGACCGTGTCTTTGCCTCGATAACGCCGGGGAACCCGGCCGGCGCCGCTCACGCATAGGTACGTTTGGCGCCCACTCTGATAGAGCTCTTCGGCAATCTGGCAGCCCGATTGGCCGGAGCCGACAACGAGCACGGCACCCGAAGGCAGAGCCGCTGGGTTATGGTATTCGCTGGAGTGAAGCTGTCTGACTTCGGCCGGCAAATTGGCGCCCACGGGAGGGATGCGAGGTTGCTGGAAAAGGCCGGTGGCGATCACGACATTGGCCGCCTCCATCGTACCCTCGTCGGTGCGCACCAAGTAGCCTTCGCCTTGGGGCTCAACCGAGACTACCCGCACACCGTAGTGAACCGGTAATCGGAAACGGGCAATGTAATCCTCGAAATAGGCAACGATCTGATCGCGGGGCATGTAGGCATCAGGGCTGTCCCCCTGATACTCGACCCCTGGCAATCGGGTCATCCAGTTGGGGGTAATCAGGGTGAACGAATCCCAGCGATGGTTCCGCCATGCCTCCGCGGGCTGGGGTGCTTGGTCAAGAATGATGTGTGCTCTGCCCTGCTGACCCAGGTAGTAGCTGACGGCTAACCCTGCTTGCCCACCACCGACAATGAGGGTCTCCACATACTCTGGCATGACAGTCCTCCAACACCTCTAGGGTCTTTGAGATCACTCGCGCTACCTTCGTATGCCTACACATGGTTACGGAGCATCGGCTCCGCGGGACAGGAGTTCAGGTAGACCTGTTGGTGGACCCAACCCGGCACCGAGTGGCGGCACGCCGCCTGAGGTCAGAGCCACTTCTTCAGAAACTCGATTTGCACCCGACTGGCCTCATCGAACAGCTCGCTTGGGTAGTAGAGCAGCCCGAAATGCCCTCCGGCAATGTCGTACCACTGCTTGGGCCCGGGAATGAGTTCGTAGGCCTGCCTGGTCACCGAGTAGTTGGCATGCACCATCTCGTCCTCCGGCGCGACCATCAACAGAGTGTGCGCCGTGACGAAGGGTGCGCATAGCGCCGGGTGGTATGGCGCTGGCGTTGCCGGCAATACCCGTGTGACGCTGTTGGTCCAACCAGTGCCGGCACGACCGCCGAAATCAATGAACCAGCGGAACGCCTGGATGGGCTTGAGTAGCGACGGAGTACCGGCTTGGTCGGAGGAGACAACGGGCATGGGACCAACGGTCGTCTCGGCCGACCCACTGACATCACCCCTCGACAGGATCTCCTTGATGATGTCGAATCGCTCTTCGCTCGGGGCGAGTTCCGGTGGCTCGACGCCGATCACCGGACACTGTGCGACGATGGCCTTGACTCGCTGCTCAATGGCGCCGATGACGATGACTTGGCCGCCGGTGTAGCTGTCGCCCCACAACGCGATTCGCTCGGGGTCTACCCCATCCAGTGTCTCAGCGAACCTCATCGCATCGCGGTAGCCTCGACACTGAATCCAGGGGTTGATCTCTTGCCGCGGTTCGCCCTCGCTCCTGCCGAAGTTCCGGTGATCGTAGAGCAAGACCGCCAGGCCGGCACGGGAAAACGCGTCCGCATATCTGTCTGCCACCATATGCACCGTGGCTGACGTTCCATGAGCCATGATGGCAATCGGTCGCCTCTCAGTCTGGGACTCGGGCAAGAACAGCAGTCCTCGAAGCGTCGCTCCTTCGGACGGAAACTCAACTTCCTTGATCATATATCATCTCCCGATGGCCCGCGGTTGGTCCAACAGTGAAGCTCGCCGGCGGCGAAGTAGCGTAGCCGCATGCTGTCCGTGCAGAGCCCTGTGCGCCAGGACTCCGCCGGCTGGTCCTGGAAGCTTCTCTCGACCTTGTCTTACAGACTAACCACTTACTTCGAGAAGCATTAGGCCCGGTGGACAACAGTGATGGGACCTGTTGCTCTACTGGTCCTTGACCGGAATAGTAACAGTATCCTCCCGTCTTTGTCGAGCCATTGTGCTCCTCCAAGGCCTGCGCCCCACTTGCCAAACAACACGGGGTGCAGCCGAGTCAAACAAAGCGAGAGGGTCAGCAATCTGGCCGTTCAGTACAATCAGGTGCGCTGAGGGGAGAAGGAGTGATCTGTCGCTTACGAAGTGTCTACACGTGGTTGCGGAGCATCAGCTCCGACGGATAGGGGTTCAGGTAGACCTGTTGGTGGACCCAGTCCGGCACCGGATAGCGGCGCAGGTGGTGCTTGAGGAGGGTGATGGGGACGACCAGGGGCAGCATCCCCCGGCGGTAGTCCTCGATGAGGGCCAGCATCTCTGCCTTGTCCTCGGTCCCCAGGTCCCGTTTCAGGTAGCCCAGCAGGTGCTGGAGGACGTTGGCGTGTTTGCCCGGGGTGGTGAGGACCGCCAGCCCCTCCATGAAGGCGCCGATGTAGCCGCCCGACAACTCCTCCCAGGGAGTGGCCCCGGCGCGGGCCACCAGCCGGCCCAGCCGCCGGTAGTGCTCGGTGCTGTGTGACAGGAGGGTGAGCTTGTGGGCGGTGTGGAAGCGCACCAGGCCCCCCGGAGTCGGCTCTTCTCGGAGCATCTCCTGCCAGCGGTAGTGGGCGAAGGCGCGCTCGATGAAGTTCTCCCGCAGGCGGGCATCGTTCAGCCGCCCGTCCTCCTCCACCGGCAGGAGAGGGAAGCGATCCACGAAGGCGCGGGCGAAGATTCCCGTCCCCTCCCGCACGGGGATGCCGTTGTCCCCGTACACCCGCACTCGGAATCTCCCCGAGGAGGGGGAGCCGCTCTTGAAGACGAAACCGTTCAGGCCCATGGGAGCCAGCTCCTCCAGCCGTTGCCGGGCCCAATCCTGCATACGGTCGGTCAGGTCCACCCCGGTCTTGATGGTGACCAATCGGGGACGGTTCGGGCCCCCGGTCAGGCGCATGGCCTCGCGGGGGGTGCTCAGGCCGGTCTCCACCTCCGGGCAGACGGGGACCCACTCCACGTACTGGCCCAGGGTCTCGACCAGGTAGGGGTCGTACTGGTGGCCGCCGTTGTAGCGCACGTTCTCGCCCAGGAGGCAGGTGCTGATGCCCAGGCGGAGGCGAGGGCCGAAGGGGGCGGATTCGGTTTCCGGTGGCATGGAGCCTCCAGCAAGGGGCGGAATGGCTCATGCTTGGTTCAGATGACCGGTTTGTCAAGCGGAGTGGTGGGGAACCTCAGGCAAAGACGGCAAGACGCAAAGATAGGGACAGGAAGGATAGGCGAGAAGGGTGCGGCGGTCGGGGTTTGCGCTGGAGGATCGAGGCTGGGTAGCATGGCGCATTGTGCTCCCCCAGCGGGAAGGCGGTGGCGGTGAGGGTTCTGTTCGCGGTCAGGCAGATAGACTACGAGCCCCAGGGTATCCTCCACTTGTCCAGCGTGCTCAAGGACGCCGGGCACGAGGTGGCCCTCACGGTGGCGGCCATGGAGGACCCGGTGGCCTTCGCCGCCCAGTTCCGGCCGGACGTGCTCGCCTTCAGCGTCACCACCGGGCTGCAGGGGTACTACCTGGATCTCAACCGGCGTCTCCGGGCGGCGATGCCGGCTTTCTCGGTGTTCGGGGGGCCGCACCCCACTTTCTTCCCGGAGATGATCGAGGCGGAAGGGGTGGACGGGCTCTGCCGCGGCGAGGGCGAGGAGGCCCTGCTCGACCTGGTCAACGCCCTGGCCGGCGGCGGTGACCCCTCGGGTATCCCCAACTGGTGGGTGAAGCGGGACGGGCAGGTGTACCGCAACCCCGTCCGCCCTCCCATCGCCGACCTGGACGCCCTGCCCCCACCGGACCGGGAGCTGATCTTCACCAAGGACCCCTTCACCCGCCGCAGTCGCCTGAAGCACTTCATCACCGGGAGGGGCTGCCCCTACAACTGCGCCTACTGCTACAATCAAGCCTACCATGAGCTTTACCGAGGGAAGGGCTCGGTGGTGCGACGCCGCAGCGTCGGCAACGTCCTCCGGGAGCTGAGTTGGGTACGGGATGGCCACCCCCTGGAGTTCGTGGTCTTCCTGGACGACACCTTCATCTGGCCGCTCGACTGGCTGAAGGAGTTCTGCGCCCGCTACCCGGGGGAGATCGGCCTGCCCTTCTTCTGTAACGTGCGCCCCAACCTGGTGACCCCCGAGGTGGTGGGACTCCTGAATCGAGCCGGGTGCGTCAGCGTGGGGATGGGCCTGGAGTCGGGTGACGACCGCCTGCGGAACCTGGTCCTGAAGCGCAACCTCACCCGGGAGCAGATCCTGGCTGCCGCCCGGCTCCTGCGGGAAGCGGAGATCGGCCTGATCACCACCAACATGATCGGCCTGCCCACCGGGTCCCTGGAGTCGGACTTCGCCACTATCGAGCTGAACGCCGCTTGCTGCCCGGGGTACGCCAACTCCTTCCTGTACCAGCCCTATCCTCGCACCGCCCTGGGCGACTTCACCCGAGATCAGGGGCTGATGGGCGGGGGAATGGACGACATCGGCTCCTCCGCCTGGGACCGGTCGGTCCTGGACTTCGACCCGGATCACAAGCGGCAGCTGGAGAACCTCAACCGGCTCTTCGCCATCGCGGTGGAGTGGCCCCGCGCGGTGCCCCTGGTGCGGCGGCTGATCCGGCTGCCGCGCAACCCCCTATATCGGCTGATCTACAAGCTGTGGAAGGGGTACGCGGTGAAGAAACGCATCCATCCCTACAGTCCGTCGGCGGGAGAGTACGTCGAGGCTTTCCGGAGGTTCATGAGCTTTGACTAAGCTGGAGGCCGGCGGCCGCGAGGCCCTCGACAGAGAGAGGCACGGCGCCAATGTCCGGGCGGTCAACCTGGGCCTGGTGGCCAATGCCCTGCTCGCCATCGTCAAGACGGGCGTGGGGATAGCGGGGCACAGCCCGGCGCTCCTGGCGGATGGGATCAACTCCACCTCCGACGTCGCCTACGGGACAGTGGTGCGGGTGTTCATCGGCTTGGCTCGCAAGCCCGCCGACCGGGAGCATCCCTACGGCCACACCCAGTGGGAGAGCATCGCGGCGCTGGTGGTGGGTTCGTTCGTCATCACCACCGCCGTGTCCATCTTCTGGGATGCGGTCAACAGCGTCTACGACGTCCTGGTTGGCCAGGCAGAAGTGGGGCCGGCCTCCCTACTGGCCCTGGTGGTGGCGCTCTTCACCGTGGTAAGCAAGATCGGACTGGCGACCTACACCGGCCGGATCGGGAGGCGGACCAATAGCGCCGCCGTCCTGGCCCTAGCCTACGATCACCGCAACGACATCTTCTCCGCCTCGGCGGCGGCCGTGGGCATCGTCTTCGGTCGCCTCGGCTATGTCTGGGTGGACCCACTCATGGGGGCGTTGGTGGCCCTGGTGGTACTGCGCACCGGCATCGAGATCCTGCGGGGCTCGGCTTCAGACCTGATGGACGCGGTTCCAGGCGGGGCCTTATCTCGACGGATCGAGGCCGCTCTTACCGAGATTCCCGGGCTGTTGGAGTTACAGGAGACGCGGGCGCATCGCTTCGGACCTTACCTGGTGTTGTCGCTCACCATCGGGGTGGACGGCGAACTGAGCGTCGCCGAGGGCGATGCTATCGCCTCGGATGTGGAGGCGGCCCTATTCCGGGAGATAGACATGCTGCGCCGGGTGATCGTGCATTACCATCCCGCTCAGGGTGCGCCCCTTCCGGCCGAGAGCATCCCGACCGGACTGTCTTGAGGAGAAGGCTATGATTGAGGAACTGGAGGCATTCCGGCGTCGGGGCAACCGACTCCTACGGAGCCTCTACGAGGCCACCGGTGGGGACGGCGAACGGACCGTGTCGCCCGAGGCACTGGCCGCCCGTCACGGTTTCAGCGAAGAAGAGGCTCAGCGCCTGGTCGGGTACCTCTACGGCGAGGGCCTGGTGGCCTGCCATGATGAGGGCCAGGTGAGCATTACCCCCGAGGGCTCGGCCAGGATCGAGAGGGGGTTCGGCCTGGCCGAGCTGTAGAGTCATCACTCATTGGCGGGGAGGCGGGCGCCTAAAGACGCCCGCTGAGGGCCTTCGGCCAGGGCCTCGGGGCCAGGCGGTCGTGAGCCTTCAATGAGCCAGGGCGAATTGGGCTGCATCACCATCTTGCACCCACCACACGGCTTCCTTGGCCGAAGGCCCTCAGCGCGGGGCTTCAGCGTGCGTACCGGTATGGCTCATTGGCGGGGAGGCGGGCGCCTAAAGACGCCCGCTGAGGGCCTTCGGCCAGGGCCTCGGGGGTGTTTCAACGTCCACAAGAGCTGGTCGCCGATGGAGTACATGAGAGGGGTCATATGACTTCACATGGCCTACGGAGGTACCGAGCTCAGACGTTCGTTCACCTGGTGTGGGCGACTTGGCAGCGGGCGCCGATGATCACAGCGGCGCGTCGCCGCATGATCCACCGAGCCATAGCCGGCCAGGCGCGCAAGATGGGCTGCGTCATCCTCGCCCTGGGCGGGATGGAAGACCACATTCACCTGTTCGTCTGGTTTCCGCCCACCTTGGCTATAGCCGAGCTCGTAGGACGAGCCAAGGGTGCCTCGTCTTACATCGTCAACTCCTCAGGCCCGGCCGCGGAGGCATTCAAGTGGCAAGGCGGCTACGGCGCCTTCACCGTGGGGCCAAACCAGGTAGATATCGTCGCCCGTTACGTCAAACGGCAATCTCAGCGACACGCCACGGGCCGCCTCAGTGAGGCCCTGGAGTCCTATGCACTGGAGCCGTCCGATTGAGGCCTCTGACCTTTGGCCGCAGGCCCTCAGCGGGCGTCTTTAGGCGCCCGCCCTCCTCGGCCGAGAACGTGTCCGCCTTATTTCGACAACCTTCACCATGCGCGGCGGGCGCCGTGACCCGTTGCGCCTTAGGGCCGGCGCATGGCCACCAGAGCCAACTCGGCGGCATTGAAAAGCTGGTAGTGGCCGGGGGAGGCGGTCAGGGCCGGGTGGGTGCCCACTTGGATCATGGCGATCTGGTCGGCGGTCATGCGGTTCTGGATCATGATGGCGATGATGTTGACCATTTCGCCGGTGGTGTCCCCGCCCAGCACCTGGCCCCCGATCAGCTCCCCGTTGTGGCGCTTGAACACCAGCTTCACCTTGGTCAGTGTCGCCCCGGGCATGGCCTTGGGGTGCTTGTCGGTGGCCTGAGCGACCCCCACCACGCAGTCAATCCCCAGGCTCTGGGCCCCCTTCTCGTCCAGGCCGGCCAGGCCCATGGCCGCGTCCCCGATCTTGGTGGAGTAGGCGCCCACCACTCCCATGAACTCCCGGCGCAGATCGAAGAGGTTAGCCCCGGCGACGCGGGCCTCGGCGGAAGCCACGGAGGCCAGTTTGATGCCGGTAGGGGCGCCGCTGAGGTAGTTCACCTTGGCGGCCACGTCCCCGGCGGCGAAGACGTTGACGTCGTTGGTGCGCAGGTAACGATCCACCTGGATCTCGCCCCGGTCCGATAGGGCTAGGCCCATCTCCCGGGCCAGGTCACTGTTGGGGCGGACCCCGATGCCGAACACCACCAGGTCGGCGGGAATGCGCTCGCCGGTGCTGAGGAGGACGCTCTCGGCCTTGCCCTCACCCTCGACGGCGGTGAGCCGGACGCCGGTGCGCAGGCCGATGCCTCGCTTGGCGATCTCGGCCTCGGCCGCCTTGGAGAGTTCCTCATCGAAGACCAGCTCCAGGCAGCGGGACATCATCTCCACCACCGTGACCTTGAGGCCCCGCTTGTGGAACTCGTCCGCCAGCTCCAGGCCGATGAGGCCGCAGCCCACGAAGACCACGCTGGTGGCCGATTGCATGGCCTCCAGCATCTGATCCAGGTACTCCACCTGCTTCACCACCTGGAACACGCCCGGAAGGTCGGACCCGGGGATTGGGGGGATCACCGGAGTGGAGCCGGTGGCCAGGATCAGCTTGCGCCAGTGGATGGTCTCGCCGCCCTTGGTGACGGTGGTGCGGGCCTCCCGGTCTATGGCAGTCACCTCGTCTATCAGTAGGTCCACCCGGTTGGCGGGAAGGCGGTCGCTGGGCATGAGGTTGAGGTCGCAGGATCCCAG
>JBBQIE010000062.1:0-8655 GCA_038324625.1 Anaerolineae bacterium
GTGTCCTCGGCCGTGGTGGCCTTCGCCTTCGCCCGGCTGAACTGGCCCGGTCGTAATCTCGTGTTCGGACTGCTCTTGTCCACCATGATGCTTCCCGGACAGGTAACCATGATCCCATTGTTTGTCGCTTTCCATAAGCTGGGATGGGTCAATACCTTCAAGCCTCTGGTCGTACCCTCGTTTTTCGGCAGCGCCTTCTACATCTTCTTGCTGCGTCAGTTCTTCATGGGTATTCCCAAGGAGATGGATGAGGCGGCGATCATGGACGGCGCCACCCCACCGGTGATCTGGTGGCGGATCATACTGCCGCTGTCCGGACCGGTGTTGGCCGCTGTCGCGGTATTCTCTTTCATCGGCGGGTGGAATGCCTTCATGGAGCCACTGATCTATCTGCAAAGCTCCGATAAGTGGCCGCTTGCCCTAGGCCTCATCGCCTTCAGGCAGAGGCATGTGACTTTCTGGGCGGAGATCATGGCCTACTCGTTGTTGGCCATGATGCCCTGCCTGTTGGTATTCTTCTTTTCTCAGCGCTACTTCATCCAGGGTATCACTCTGTCCGGCCTGAAGGGTTGATGCAGGGAGCCGGTGGCGAGCAACTCAATGGTCGACGAGGAGGCCCCCCTGTGCCAACCGATGTGAGCTTCTACCTGGACGATGTCGGCCCCTACGCCTCCGGGCTGACAGATAGCGACGGTAGCCGACTGCCGGTGGATGCTGAAGCACTACGTACCTTCCTGGACTACGTTAGGGATACGGGCCTCGCCGGCGCGGTTTCCGTCATTCCCGGCATGTTCGGACTCCTTTCTAGGGCGGAAAGCCCGAACGAGCGTCGCTTCGCGGCCTTCCTGTCCGAACTGGGCCAGTACCCGATTGACCCTCACATGGAGATCATGACCCACGCCAACCTATTCGACTTTTCTCGTATGGCGGTCGGGGATGACGGGCCGACCGAGAGGGAGTGGCTGGACGATCTTTCCGTCTCGGTGGTCGAGTACCGGGACTACTTCGGATCCACGATAGCTGCTGGAAGGGAACTCGGAGTGGCCTACGCCGGGATGACTACACCGGGTACACACCCGGACATGAACCCCAATGTGTGGCAGGCGCTACTGGACCTGGTGGAAGCGCGCGATTTCGGTCGCCAGTCCATCGCCGTGTTCGCCGTCGTGGAGCCGGATCCGCCGGCAATTGCCGCCAGACCGGCAGCCCGGCAAGGACCATGCCGGGTGTTCGACCTACCCTCGGCCACCGAAGACTACCTGGCCTGCTGGCTCAACCGGCCCGATGTCATAGATGTGGATTACTACGTGAGTGGGGACGGAGGCGGGCGTCTGGCCTCGCTGATCGAAGCCGGGTCGCCCACGGCGGTGATGCACATGCACTGGCAGGGAGTGAACCCCCAGCACGGGTGGGGATGGCGGCCCTTCCAGGAGGTGATCGAAAGGCTGAACTCCCGCTTCGGGGATAGAATAAGGTGGCGACGGCCGAGCGAGATAGTGGCCCAGGCTGAACCACGGATCTGACGCGCTAGGCCGACCGGCCGCCCATGTGGGTAGGCTCCGGCATCGCCCACACATATGGGCGGGGACGTCTATCAGGGAGGACAATCCGTGCGCATCTACATTATGACCGACTTAGAGGGCGTGGCAGGCGTACTAAACCACGATGATTGGTGTTCGCCCCAGTCCCGCTACAACGACCTGGCCAAGGAACTGCTCACCCGCGAGGTCAATGCCGCCGTTGACGGTTTCATGGCTGGAGGGGCCACCGGCATCGTCGTTGCCGATGGCCACGGGTCCGGAGGTATCAACCCTATCCTCCTCGATCCTCGCGCCGAGTTGATGCGGGGTTGGCCCACGGAGTGGCCCCTCCTGCTGGATGACACCTACGACGCGGTGGCCTTCGTGGGGCAACACGCCAAGGCGGGGACAGAGTACGCCCATCTCGCCCACACCCAGGGCTGGCGCTACCTTGATCTGAGCATCAACGGCGTCTCCATTGGTGAGATGGGGCAGTTCGCTATGTGCGCCAGCGAGTTGGGAGTCCCGACGATCTTCTGCTCCGGGGACCGGGCCCTGTGCATGGAAGCTCAGGCGCTGCTACCCGGCGTGGAGACGGTGGAGGTGAAGCGGGGCACCACCCCCGGCCGCGGCGACGAGATGGATGCCGAGAGCTACTCTAGGCGCAACACCAGCGCCATTCACCTCCATCCGGAGCGGGCCCGAGCGGCCATACGAGCGGGGGCGGAAAAGGCGGCCCGTCGCGTTGCCGACGAGAGGTTCGGGATCATTGAGCTTTCCCCGCCCTTGGAGCTGGTGGTACACATGCGAGCGCGAGGGGATGAGCCACCGGCCATGGCCCGCAACCGCCACCCTTCCAGCGTGGCCGAGGTCATGAACTTGCCCTTCTCATTCTCTGCTCTATCGTGAAGCTCAGGAGGCGGTGAGCTGGAACCACGAGTGTTACTCACCACTCGCCACTACTCACTTCCTACTCCCCCCGCGACACTGTCCAGGCTCTACTCCCGTTGGTGGTCAGAATTCTCACCTCGATAGCCTGCCTACCGCAGCCCGGACCGCAGGCCGAGCTGCAGTTCCCTTGCTGCCGTCCCTGGCGTGCAATAAAATGGTAGTCAGGATAGTGCAATAGGGGGGCAGAACCATGGCTGAGATGAAGGTGAGCATCGGCCGGGTGAAGAGGGACATATCCGACTTGGTGAACCGGGTAGCCTACGGCGGCGAGAGGGTGGTACTGACCTCCCGCGGGAAGCCCAAGGCGGTGTTGATCAGCCTGGAGGACTACGATCGCCTCAAGGCCGGCCCGAGCGGGGACAGCGCCCGCTGGCAGGCATGGCTGGCGGAAAGCGACCAGCTGAATGCGCGAGTCATGGCGCGGAGGCAGGGACAACCCTTGGACTTGGATGAGATCTGGAGCCAGGCCCGAGAGGACCTGGAGGAGCGCGATGATCGACTCCGTGCTGATTGATGCCAGTTTCGCTTTCCGGCTGCTTCTGTCCGGACCCCTCCAGTCTCGTGCCCGCGAACTGGTGGACGGTTGGCTCGGGGAAGGATATCAGCTGATGGCACCGAGCCTGTGGCTCTATGAGATCACCTCGGCCTTGTGCAAGTCAGTGCATTTCCAGGGGCTCAGCGAGGATGAGGGTCGGTTGGCCCTGAACCTCGCACACAGTCTGGGCGTCCATTTGGTGATGCCGGACGAAGAACTGAGTGCTCATGCCTACACCTGGACTCTGAGCCTTGGTCGGGCCTCGGCGTATGACAGTTTCTATCTGGCTCTCGCCGAGCGGCTGGGATGCGAGTTGTGGACGGCCGACAAACGGCTGGCCAACGCGGCGGTGCGGCCGTGGGTGCATCTGCTCGCCTAGCCGGTGGACGGAGCCGAGGCCGGCCCCTACCCAAACCGCCCGGTGACGTAGTCCTCGGTGCGTTTGTCGCGAGGGCGGGTGAAGAGGCGGGAGCCGACGCCGGTCTCGACCATCTCTCCCATGAGCAGGAAGGCGGCCTGGTCGGCGATGCGGGCCGCCTGTTGGACGCTGTGAGGCACGATGACGATGGTGTAGTCCTGCTTCAGCGTCTGCAGGGACTCCTCCACCTTGGCGGTGCTGATGGGGTCCAGCCCGGAGGTGGGCTCGTCCAGGAGGATGACCTCGGGCTCGAGGGCCAGCACCCGCGCCAGGCAGAGCCGCTGCTGCTGCCCACCGGATAGGGCCAGGGCCGGGCGGGTTAGCCGATCGCTGACCTCGTCCCAGAGGGCGGCGTCGCGCAGGGACTTCTCCACCAACTCCATCAGCCTTCCCCCCCGCATCCCGGCCAGCCGGGGCCCGTAGGTGACGTTGTCCAGGATGCTCATGGGCAAGGGCAACGGCAGGGCGAAGACCATCCCCACCCGCCGGCGCAGCTCGGAGACGTCCACCCCGGGGGCGTAGATGCTCTCCCCATCCAGAAGGACCTCCCCACGCCGGTCGGTATCCTCGATCAGGTCGTTGAGGCGGTTCATCAGCCGGAGCAGGGTGGTTTTCCCGCCGCCGGCTGGCCCAAACAGGGTGGTGACGGAGTGGGGGGGGATGTCCAGGCTGACGTTCTGGAGGGCTACCTTGTCGTCGTAGCTGTAGGTCAGGTCGCGAATCTGGAACTTGAGGGCGGCGGCCATCAGCGGGCCACCTGCCGTCGCACCAGTCCGGCGATGATGCGACTGATGACCACGTTAGTGAGGAGGATGGCGATGACCAGCACCGCCCCGGTGCCCCAGGCGGTGGCATCCGAGATGCCCTCGCGGGCCAGGATGTAGAAGTGGACCGCCATGCTCCGGGCGGGGGAGAAGATGCTGGTGGGGGTGTGCAGGGCGGCGCCGGCGGTCAGGATCACCGCCGCCGTCTCCCCCACCGTTCGCCCTAGCCCCAGGACCACCCCGGTGGCGATCCCGGGCAGGGCGGCCGGGAGGACCACGGTGGTCACCATCTGCCAGCGGCTGGCGCCCAGGGAGAAGCTAACCTCCCGGTAGGCGTTGGGGACGGTGAGGATGGCCTCCTCGGAGGTGCGCACGATGGTGGGCAGGATCATGATGGCCAGGGTGAGGGCCCCGGAGAGCACCGACCAGCCCAGACCTAGGTAGATGACGAAGAAGACGAAGCCGAAGAGGCCGAAGATGATGGAGGGGACGGCGGCCAGGGCCTCGGTGCCGAAGCGGATGATGCGGGTGACCGTGCCCTCACGGGTATACTCGGTGAGGTAGATGGCGGTGGCCACCCCGATGGGCGTAGCCACCAGGATGGAGAGCAGGGAGAGGGCCCCGGTGCTGACGATCATGGGCCAGATGCCCCCGGCCCGACCCATGTCCGTGGGCGATCCGGTGAGGAAGGTCCAAGAAAGCTGCGGCAATCCCTGCCACAAGACATAAACAATGATAAAGATGAGGATGGCCAGGGTGCCCAGGGCGGCGGTCCATACCAGGGCGGCGGCGAGGCGGCCGGAGAGGCGGGGATCCATTTGCCGGCGCTTAGGCACGGATGGCCCTCCCTCGGAAGATGGTGGCGGCCAGATTCAGGAGCATGATGAAGACGAAGAGGACGATGCCGGTGGCGAAGAGGGCCTGCAGATGCGCCCCGCTGGCGTAGCCCATCTCCAGGCCGATGTTGCTGGTGAGGGTGGTGGCCGGGTCGAGGGGGGATAGGGGCAGGCGCAGGGAGTTTCCCACCAGCATGATGACGGCCATGGTTTCCCCCACCGCCCGGCCCATGCCCAGGACGATGCCGGCCACTACCCCGGAGCGGGCGGCGGGCAGCACCACCCGCCAGAGGGTCTGCCATTGGGTGGCTCCCAGGGCCAGGGCGCCGTCGCGGTAGGCCCGAGGCACGGCCCGGATGGAGTCCTCGGAGATGCTGATGACGCTGGGGAGGATCATCACCCCCAGGACCAGGGCCCCGGCGAGGACGCTCAAGCCCGGGCTGCCTAGATAGTCGCGGATGAGGGGCACCAGGATCTTGAGCCCGATGAAGCCGTAGATGACCGAGGGGATGCCGGCCAACAACTGGACCGCCGGTCGAAGGGCGGCGGCGAGGGCGGGAGGGGCGTAGTCGGTGACGAAGACAGCCACCGCCAGGCCCAGGGGCACCCCCACCACCAGGGCTCCGGCCGTCACCCATAGGGAGCCCATGATCATGGGCAGGATGCCGAACTGACCGCGGGTGGGGGCCCACTCTCGGCCGCTCAGGAAGCGCCACAGGCCGAACTCGGCCAGGAGAGGGAGGCCCTCCCGGAGGATGAAGATGGTGATGACCGCCAGGGAGAGGACGGCGGTGAAGGCCATGGCCAGGAGCAGGTACTGGATGATCCTCTCTTTGCGCACCCCTAGCCTTCCTTGACCGGGATCAGCCCCTCGGAGCCGAGGACTTTCTGGGCCCCCGGGGAGAGGACGTATTCGAGGAAGTCGGCCGCCGAGGGCCCCAGCTCCCCCAGCCAGGTGAAGAGGAAGGGCCGGACCAGACGATATTCCCCGCTGACGGCCGCCTCCACCGTGGGCACGACTCCATCCAGGGCCAGGGGCTTGACGTAGCCCCCGACGATGCCTAGAGACATGTAACCGATGGCATTCCGATCACTGTTGACGATGACCCGGACGGCGCCGTTCGAGTCCTGGCGCAGGGCCAGATCGGTGATGCGGGACTCCTCCATGAGCAGTTCCTGGAAGGCGCCGCGGGTGCCGGAGCCTTCCTCGCGGGTGATGACGGTGATGGGCTCGTCCGGGCCCCCGACCCGGCTCCAGTTGCGGATCTCCCCGGCAAAGATGGCCCGCACCTCATCGGAGGTGAGGCCGTCCACCGGGTTCGACGAGTGTACCACCACGGCGATGGCATCGTAGGCGATGGGCTGCACCACCAGACCCTGGGCCAACTCCGCTTCCTTGAGGTTCCGGGAGGACATGCCGATATCGGCGATGCCGGCGAGGGCCGCCTCAATGCCGGCGGAGGAGCCGCCTCCCTGGATGTCCACTACCGGGGCCTCGGGGTACTCGCGAGCGTAGACCTCGGCCAGCAGCTCGGCGAAGGGTTGAACGGAGGTGGAGCCGGCGAGGATGATGCCGCTCTCGGCTCCGGCGCCGCGAGGGCCGCAGCCGGCAAGGGGCAAGAGCAGGGCACCAAGAACCAGCGCCAGAGCCGTGGCACTCCTGGCGGTGCAATTCCTCAAGGGCTACTCCCATCGCAGGTGGCCCACGCGGTGGGGCTGGGCCAGGAGCCATTATACTGGACCACCGGTCTGAGGCAATTGGGTGGGCTTACCTAACCCCCCGGCCCCCTTCCCGACACGGGAAAGGGGAGTCCGAACTCCCCTCTCCGTGTCGGAGAGGGGTTCAGACACTTGGCTTGCCAAGTGTCTTGGGTGAGGTTTCCGCTCTATCCCAGCCGCCCGGTGACGTAGTCGTCGGTGCGTTGGGACTGGGGGTTGGTGAAGACGCGCCCGGTGGGGCCGTACTCCACCAGATCGCCCAGCCACATCAATGCCGTCCAGTCGGAGACGCGGGCCGCCTGCTGCATGTTGTGGGTGACGATGACGATGGTGTACTCGTCCTTGAGGCGGGCCATGACCTCTTCCAGGCGCAAGGTGGCGATGGGATCCAGGGCGGAGGCGGGCTCGTCCATGAGGATCACCTCCGGGCGGGTGGCCAATACCCGCGCTAGACAGAGCCGCTGCTGCTGGCCGGGCGAGAGGTCGAGGGCCGAGGCTTGGAGGTCATCCTTCAGTTCATCCCAGAGGAAGGCGTCCCGCAGGCACTCTTCCACCGTCTGGCTCAGGTCGGACTCCTGGTCCAGGCCAAGCACCCGGGGGCCGAAGGCGACGTTGTCGTAGACCGTCTGGGGGAAGGGGTTGGGGCGCTGGAACACCATGCCCACCCGCTTGCGGAGGGCCTCCACGTTCATCCCGGGGGCGTAGATGTCCTCCCCGTCCAGGAGAACCCGGCCCTCGACGCGAGAGCCGCGAATGGTGTCGTTCATGCGGTTGAGGGTGCGCAGAAGGGTAGACTTGCCGCAGCCGGAGGGCCCGATGAGGGCGGTGATCTCATGCTCCCGGATGGGCATGGAGACGTCCTTGAGCACCTGGAAGGTCCCGTAGTAGAAGTCCAGATGCTCTATGAGGATCTTGTTCGGCTGCTGCATTGACTATCCTCGCCCCCGCGCCGCCATTCTAGCGGAATCCTGGGGTGAGGACCAAAGGGAGGAGGCAGGGATTGGACCTCCGGGCATTGCTTTGTCCGAGGATATGGCGTAGTTTTCCCGCGCCTGGAGAATGGCCACCACCGACCCCGAAGGTCTCGAAGACCTTCAGGGTCGGCACATTGTCGGTGAAGGAGTGCCTAACCTGGTTGGCAGCGGCCGGCGCCTGGTAGATAGAGTGCGAGCGGCTCTCTCGCCCAGCAGCGAGGAGGACCGCGGCATTCTGCTGCTCTACCTGGACATGGCTTTTCAGGGCATCGTGGCCGCCGGTGCCACCGCCTATCTCTCCGTGTTCGCCGTCCGCCTGGGGGCGTCCACCTTCCTCATAGGGTTATTGAGCAGCCTGCCCTCGCTGCTCCTGGTGCTCTCGGCGGTGCCCGCCGGACGCTACGTGGCCCGGCAGCCGGGGGTCAAGGCGGTGGTGATTCGCTCCCGCATTGCCTTCCGGGTCTCCTACCTCTTCATTGCCCTGGTCCCCTGGCTCTTCCCGAACTGGGGCGGGGCCGCCATCGTGGTCATCTGGGCCCTGGCCGCCATCCCCACCAACTTCGTGGAGGTCTCGGTCACCGCCGCCCTGGCGGAGGCCATTCCCCCCAAGCGGCGGGCCACGGTGATCAGCACTCGCTATGCCGTCCACGCCTGTGTGGCCGCCCTGGCTCTGCCCGTCGTGGGCCGGCTGCTGGACACTCTCCCCTTCCCCCTGGGCTATCAGGTGGTCTTCGCCGGGAGTTTCTTGGCGGCGATGCTGAGCGTGTGGGTCTTCAGCAAGATCCGCATCCCCGATCAGAAGGTGGCGGTGGAGCAGAAGCGGGTCCCCTCGGCCAGGCGCCTGCGGGGAGGGCTGGCGGCGCTTCGGGTGAACCGGGCCTTCGGCGCCTACCTCTTGGCCCTCACCCTCTTCCGATTCGGCATGGCCCTACCCCAGC
>JBBQIE010000063.1:0-8578 GCA_038324625.1 Anaerolineae bacterium
CCGGCGCCGCCAGGCGATGCGTGGCTCGCAGCATGGCCAGATCCACCGAGGTGGTGGCGCCCAACTGCAAGCCTAGGAAGAGCAGGACGAACACCAACAGAAAGGCCGCGGAGATGAGATAGGAAAGCCTCGATGGCCCTCTCTTCAGGGGTAAATCTTGATCATTCAAGGTCCAACTCGCCTCGTGGCTAACGATTGACGCCACCGCCGCCTAACCGGAGGCGGTCACGTCGGGCCATGATACCCTGGGTGAGGCCGGCAGCCAAGAGCAAGGGAAACGGCAGACCTTCAAGGACTCCGAGACCTTGAGGGTCCGCATAACCACCTCCGCGCCTTGACACCGGTCCCGCCCTGGGCTATACCCGTACTCATTGACACGGGCATGACGACGGAGGTGATGGGTGGCCGGTGGTAGAGTGCTGGTAGTGGATGATGATCCCGACTTCGTCGAGATAACGCGCGCCATCTTGCAGGCTCACGGTTTCCAGGTCGAAAGCGCCGCTGGCGGGCGGGAGGCGATCGAGGCCATGCGCCGGCAGCCGCCCGATCTGGTTATCCTGGACGTGATGATGCGGGGGGCCACCGAGGGCTACGATGTCAGCCAGATGATACAGGAGGACGAGAAGCTGGCCGGTACCCCGGTGCTCATGGTCACCTCCATAATGGACAGCTCCATGTCGGACCAGTTCCCCACCGATCAGTACCTCCCGGTGGATGGCTTCCTCACCAAGCCGGTCAACCCTCAAGAGCTGGTGAAACGAGTCCGCGCCCTCATCGAGAGGTAGCCGGTGGGGCAAGAGGTGGGCACCGCCGAGAGCCGCATTCGCATCGGCGGCATCATGCACTGGTCCAACCTGGTGCGCCTGGGGGTGATGAAGGTCCCCGATCGCCCCGGGGTGGCGGCCGCCATCTTCAGCGGCCTCGGCGCCCGCGGGGTCAATGTCCCCTTCATCATCCAGTCCATTGACCTCCGGCAGCAGACCCACATCGCCTTCTGCGTCGCGGCGAGCGACCACCAGGCGGCCCTACAGGTCCTGCGGGAGCTGGAGCCGGAGTTGGGTGCCGCCGTCCTGACCGAGGAGCCCGGCGTGTCCCTGGTCTCCGTCTTCGGGCCCGACTTCCGGGAGCGGGCCGGGATCGCGGGGGCGGTCTTCGGGGCCATGAGCCGGGTGGGAGTGAACATCCTGGCCATCAGCACCTCCATCTCCACCGTATCCTGCCTGATCCGTAGGGAGGACCTGGACTCGGCCCTTGAAGCCCTCCAGTCCACCTTCATCCTGCCGTGAATGGCCGGCTCCGGCGAGCCTCCCGTCGAGCCTCCCGGCGACTCTCCGTTGCACCTACCCGTCACTCTGAGCGCAGCGAAGAGTCTCGGCCAGCGTGGGCGAGATGCTTCACTGCGCTGAGGAGCGCTCCGTTCAGCATGACGGGTTCTGTGGGATCCCCGTACGGCCGGCACTCTAGGAGCACCTGACCTTGGCCACCGACGCCGGAGCCATAGCCACTATGTTCGAGCGCCAGGAGCTGCTCCGGCGCGTGCGCTGGCAGCTGATCCTGCGCTGGATCGCCACCGCCCTGGTGTTCGTGGCCGTCCTGGTCGTCTCCGCGCTCTTCCCCGGAGTGCTGCCCACCCTTCGCCTGCTCGTGATCCTGGGAGTGCTCGTCGCCGGCAACCTGGTCACCATGCTGGTCCTCATTCCCGGGCTGGAGCGTTCCGCCTGGCCCTGGAGCCCGGCGCTGCTCATCAAGGGCCAGATCGTGGTGGACCTCCTGGTCTACTCGGTGTTCCTGCACTGGTCGGGCGGCGCGGAGAACCCGGCTTCCGTCTTCTACGTGCTTCAGGTCATCATGGCCGGGGTACTGCTCTCCGGTCGCTGGGCCTTCCTCTCCGCCGGGGCCTCCTCCCTGCTCTACGCTCTGGTCCTGGCCCTGGAGTACTCCGGGGTCCTGCCTCACGTACACCTCACCGGGGTGACTGACCCGGGGCTGTACGACCGCCCCATCCTCCTCCTACTCCTATGGGGGATGCTGACCAGCGCCCTGGTGGTGGCCGCCTACATGGCCAGCACCATCGTGCAGCAGATGCGACAGCGAGAGCGGGATCTGCTGCGCTCGAACCTGGCCTGCGAGCTGCGCTCCACCGAGCTGGCCGACGCCAACCGGCGCCTGAACGAGATGGCCGCTTCCCGCGACACCTTCCTCCGCTACGTCACCCACGAGCTACGGGCCCCGGTGGCGGCCATCCAGAGCTACCTACGCCTCCTCCGCGAGGGCTACATTGAGCCGGAACGCATACCCGAGGTGGCCCTACGGGCGGAGAAGCGGGCCGAGGAAGTGCTGACCCTGATCGGGGACCTATTGGATCTGGGTCAGGTGGAGCACGCCCGCGCTCAGGAGGGCAGGGAGCGCCTCGATCCGGGGGAGACGCTCATGGAGTCGGTGGACATGCTTCGGCCCAGTGCCGTGGCCAAGCACATCACCCTCGAGGTGAGCCTGGGCCGGAGGCTGCCCACCGTCTTCGCTAGCCGGCGTCACCTGGGCCTCCTCTGGAACAACCTCATCAGCAACGCCATCAAGTACACCCCACCCGGCGGGCGGGTGAAGATCCGGCTGGAGAACGACGACCGGGACCTGCGTATGACCATCTCCGATACCGGCATCGGCATCTCCCCGGGGGACAGGGAGCGCATCTTCCAGGAGTTCTTCCGCGCCGATGCCGCCCGGAAGTTCGATCTGCACGGGACGGGGATTGGATTGGCCATCGTCCAGAAGGTGGTGGAGATGTACGACGGCACGGTGGCGGTGGACTCCACCGAGGGCAAGGGCACCACCTTCCGCGTGTCCCTGCCCATGACCGCCCTGCGCGCCGGCTCCCCCCTGCCCGGCGACGATCAGCCCCGCCGCCCCACCAAGCTCCCCCGCACCCTCGTCTAGGCCCACCGGGGCCGGCACGGTGGCGCATCTGTTCCAACTATTTCGTTCTCTTGGCCGTATCCTGGCCTTTCGCGGGGCAGAGAACCTCTCCCCCGGCCCCTCCCCTGAAAAGGGAGGGGTGACTCGGCTCCCCCTTCCTTCGCAGGGAAGGGGGCAATAGCCAGGCTACTGCCTGGCGCAATAGGCAGAAGCGGAGCGCCTGCCGCTGGGGGGTTAGGTAGACCCCGGGCGCGAATAAGTTGGAACAGATGACCCCCGCGTCCGCCCTCTTCAGTCGCTCCAGAGCAGGTAGCAGCCGTCGCCGCCGGCGGCGCCCTCACCCACGTGGACTATCTGACCCCAAAGCAGGTCGGGGAGGAAGGGAGCAAAGTCCTCCCCCTCATAGGTGACCACTCCGATGAACCCCTCGACGGCCCGGGAATCTCCCCAGTCTCGGGTTCGATTGGATGGCCTCAACCGGTCCGACACTCGGGTTACCCCGGCAGCCCTCCACAGCAACTCTTCCCGACGGTCGACAGGGTAAGCGCCGTCGCCAAAAGCCCGGCCAAGGTGGTCCAAGCGTCCGAAGACCACATCCAGCAGATGATCGAAGGGAGGGGCTTGGAGTGAGGACGGGCGTCGAAGGCAGGTGGTGGTGACGAAGCCGACGTTGAGGCGCTCCAGGTGGCCCACGTCCTGAGCGGCGCTCTCCACGTGATCGGCGGTCACCGCCAAGGAAGCCCTCGCGGCGTAGTCGCCGCCGGGGCGAATAGGGTAGGTGAGGCCCAAGAGACGGTGAGTGAGCCAAGCCTGAGCCAGAAAGGCCCAGGGTCCGTCCCGGCCTTCGGGGGGAAGGTAGGACCCCATGCCTTCGTAGAGCGACTCCATCAGGGCCGGAAGCAGCATCGCCCATTCCCCCAGGAGGGTGAGACTGAACTGCACCCGCTTCTCCGGCTGGTAGGAGACCGGCCGCAGGGAGTGCATCTGCAGCACGTAGGGAAGGGGCATCTCGCTGTCCATGGGCTCGAAGAGACGGATCAGCTCGCAGAGAAACTCCCCCGTGCCCGGACACCCCCGGCAGGAAGGGCGCTGCTTCTCAGGGCAGAACCCCGGCCAGGCTCCAGTCCGCAGCCCCCTCAGGCAGTCGTAGACCGTCCGCCGGATGCAGATGCCCTCATAGCCGGGCTCCGATCCTCGGGGCAGCAATTCACACTCGAGCAGCACTTCGTAGGCGGTCAGCCCCATACCCATAGCACCGACCTCGCTCCTGAGGTTGGCGGGAGCGCGCGTGAATGGCGGCACGTCCCTGCCACTCAGGTACCCAGTCCCGTCCGGCGGAATGACTCAAGGCCAGGATAGCAGACGGAGGCCACTTCTTCAATAGCCAAAATCACCTATGACCTTCGTGGTGTCATGGTTCGTGTGATGTCAGGCGACGGCGAGGCGGCGGTCTGAAGGCCGCCGCTGAAGGCCTTCGGCCAGGGTAGAGGCCACACGGTTTTCTTGGCCGAAGGCCCTCAGCGGGCGCCTTTAGTCGCCCGCCCTCTCCCGCGTCGCCTGACGGCACTCATCCCAGGGCCACCCCAACCCATTCCATCCTCACACGAACCAGGACACTATCACCTTCGTAGGAGCGAATCCTGTATTCGCCCTCGGTGATTCCGGACGTTGACCCCGCCAATGCACCCACTACAATCACGCGGGAACCAACCCGCTCGCCCCGGCAGGAGGGGACTGCATGGCCGCCATTCTCGCCCAATACTTCCTCAATCACCGCCTCGACCCGCGGGAGATCGCCTGGCAGGTGCAGGCCCTGGCCGCCGCCGGCTATCAGGGCCTCTACCCCCACGCCCGCCAGGGCCTCCTCACCCCGTATATGTCCGAGGACTGGTGGCGGGCCCTGGACGCCATCCTCGAGGGGTGTCGCTCCACCGGCACCGAGTTCTGGATCTGGGACGAGGACTACTACCCCAGCGGTCTGGCCGGCGGCCGAGTGGTCTGGGGCGACCCTGGGCTGATCGCCCGCGGCCTGGAGTTCAGCGTGGCCGAGGTCCAGGGGGCCGGCCCCTTCGAGGTGGACTTCGCCCCAGGAATGCTCCTGCGCGCTTTCGCCCTCCCTCGCCGGGAGGACGGCTCCCTGGGGGAACCCCTGGACGTCACCCAGTTCTGCGGCACCCGCCGGCAGATTTGGGGGGAGCGGCGAGTCAAACATACCGCCTACTCCCCCCTGATTGATCCCATCGGCCATCCTCACTGGCGCACCTCCATGAGCGACAACCGCTTCGCCCTGGCCTGGACTCCCCCGGAGCCGGGGGACTACACCATCGTCGCCATCCTGGTGCGGTCGGGGACGGGGCTGCACCCGGATATCTTGCGACCGGAGGGGGTCCGCCGCTTCCTCGACCTGTCCTACCAGCCCTATCTCGAGCGGTACGGCGCCGACTTCGGCGGCGTCGTCGCCGGGGCCTTCACCGACGAGCCCAGCCCCGGGGGCTTCCTCTATCCCTGGACCGCCGCCTTCCCCGAGGAGTTCCGAAACGACCACGGCTACGACCTGTTGCCTCACTTGGCTCATCTAGCCCTGGAGGTGGACGAGCGGAGTCCCGCCGTCCGCCATCACTACCGCCTCACCCAGCACCGCCTCCAGACCGAGAGCTACGTGAGCCAGGTGGCCCGCTGGTGCCGAGACCATGGCATCGTCATGGCCGGGCACCTCACCCGCACCGAGTGGCTGTCCCTCACTGCCGCCTGGTGGCCCAATGAGCTCCGCTCCTACCGGGACATGCACGTCCCCTGTGCCGACCCCCTGGGGGCCTCCGAGGGCTGGGCCGCCGCCGCCCCCTATCACACCGGGCTCAAGGTGGCCTCCTCCGCCGCGCACCTCTTCGGGCGGGAGCAGGCGGGGAGCGACGCCCTGGCCGTCATCGGGGACGAGGCCCGCGTGCGGGACCTCAAGTACCACCTGGACTACCATATGGCCCTGGGCATCAACTACTTCGCCGTCCACGGCCTCAGCTACTCCACCGACGGCCCCCGCAAGGACGAGGTGCCCCCCTCCCTCTTCTACCAGCACACCGAGTGGAAGCACATGCCCCTGCTGCTGGACCACGTCCGCCGCACCGCCCAGGCCCTCACCGGCGGGAAGCACCTCTGCCGGATCGCCCTCCTCTATCCCTCCACCAGCCTGGCCTGCCAACTTCTGCCCGAGGCGGTACTGCCCAACCTCCCGGACGAGGCCCAGGTCCACGGACTGGTCGAGCTCCTCCTCAGCCACCAACGCGATTTCGATTTCATAGACGAGGTCACCTTGCAAGAACATGTGAATGAGGAGGGCCGGCTCACCACCCCCGAGGAGTACCAGATCGTCATCTTGCCCCATCTGCGCTACCTGGACGCCAAGACGGCGGCAGCCCTGCTCCGCTTCTCCCACGCCGGGGGCCGGGTGATGGCCGTGGGCACCATGCCCAGAGCCCTGGGGCCCGACCTCTCCATGCCCCAGACCGACTGGTCCGACGGATCGGTGTCCCTGGTGCCTACCCTGGACCCAACCACGGTGCGGACCCTACCGGGCCTGGAGGTGTGGGGCCAAGGGTCCCGAGATCTGCTGGCCCTGCACCGGGAGAAGGACGGCAAGAGTCTGCTATTCCTCTTCAACCGGCGTGACCGCGACTTCACCGGGAGGGTGGACGGGGCCGTGGTCTCGGTGCCCGGGCGGGGCAGCCTGCTCCTGGACCATACCTCTCGATCCGCCGACTCCAACCCTCGCTCCTCATTGCGGCTGGCCCCCAAGCCCATCGAGGAATGGTGCAGCGACTGGACGGTCGAGTTCGAGCCTAACCACCTGCCCCTGAGCTTCTGGCACGCCCGCGCGGACGACGGCACCGGAACGGCCGACTTCTCCGCCCCCGGCTACGATCTCATGCAGCGCCAAGCGGACCCGGCCCCACCGGGCGAGCAGCCCGTCCTCTACCATTGCCGGTTCATGCTCACCGGGGCCATCCCCGATGCCCGACTGGTGCTGGAGGAGAGCACCATAGGCGGCCGGTGGGAGGTGCTGGTCAACGGGGAGCCGATCGGGGCCTGGCGACGAGCCATGGCCTTCGACGTTCGTAACCTCGAGGCAGACATCGGAGGCGCTCTCCGAGGCGGTTCCACCCCCACCCTGAACGTGGTCACCGTCCGGGCCGAGGGGCCGGGAAGGGGCCTACGGGAGGTGCCCTACCTCTACGGCTCCTTCACCGCCGAGTACCGCTACGGCCACCTGTCCTACCCCTTCCTGCGTGGGGGCGGACGAACCCAGTCCCAGGCCCAGTTGCAGCCCTGGGAGGTGATGGGCTATCCGACCTTCAGCGGCACGGCGGTATACCGGCGCCTAGTACAGATACCCTGGGAGGGTAACCTCACCCTGGACCTGGGCCGGGTGGAGGACGTGGCCGTGGTGAGCGTGGACGGCCGGAAGCTCTGCGCCCTGGCCTGGCCTCCCTACCGCTGCCCCCTGGCGGGTATTCCCCCCGGACAGCACGAGTTGTCCATCGAGATCACCAACGCCCCCGCCAACCGCAACCGCGCCGCCCGCCTGCCGGCGGGCTTGCTGGGGCCGGTGCGACTGCTGGAAGGGGGATGAGTGAGGGCGTTTGGATCGCGAAGGACGCGAAATGGGGACGAAAACACGAAAGGGTGTCGTGGGGCGGGGTGCTCTGTTTGGGGAGGAGCCCGGCTGCTAAGGCAGGCGGCGCCCCCCACGCATGGGCGGCGCCGTGTGAGTGCCTCCGGTCAGGGGTCGGGTACCGCTTTCTCAGTCCACTACGGTCCACCCCCGTCCACTGCCTCTCTCCCGGCTCGAAGTAGCACTGCTCCGGCTTGGAGGCCTTGATGCCGTAGAACGGCCAGAACACCTCGCCCCAGGTGGCCATGTTCTTGAAGTTGCGCTTGATGATGCAGGGCTCGGCCCGGTTGGCGCCGAGGTGAATCGGCCACATGTCCAGAGCCAAGGTGTGGAAGGTCTCCTCCATGATGGCCTGCTTCTCCGCCTCGTCCACCGTCTGGAGCGCCTGCTCGTACAGCTCCACCAGGCGCTTGCCGTCCTCAAGGTCCGGCTCGTCTCCCTCCACTCCGCCGGTGGCGTACCAGGTGCCCCAGCGCGGAGCCCAGTAGGTGCTAGGGTCCACCGGGAAGAAACTGCGCGGGTAGGTGAGAGCGTATAGGGTGCCGTGCGGTGTGGAGGCGTAGTCCGTCTGATAGGCGACCACGTCGTAGTCGCCCTCCCGGACCCTCGGCCACCATACCTCACTGGGAACGGCATCCAGGGTGGCTCTGATCCCCACTTCCCGCCAGAAAGACACTACCAGCTCCCCCACGTCCAGGTGGATGGCGTAGTCCGGCAGCCCGATAATGGTGAGGCTGAGACGCTTGCCTTCAGGGGTGAGGCGCATTCCGTCCCCGTCCCGCTCCGTCATGCCAATGCCGTCCAACAGGGCATTGGCTGCCTCCACGTCGTAGCCGTAGGTCGCCTGGACCTCTGGATCGCTCTGCACCGCCTCCGGCCAGATCTCGATGGCGTCGTTGGTGAAGCCCATGTACACCAGTTGGTTGATGTCGTCCCGATTGATGGACCGCGATAGTGCCACCAAGAAGTCTCGGTCTCGGAGCAGGGACTTCACCTCCT
>JBBQIE010000064.1:0-8576 GCA_038324625.1 Anaerolineae bacterium
GTCCAGCCGGTGACGGTGTTCTCCGGCTCCCCCACGGGCCAAACGTGAACCACGTACCAGAGATCGGGAGCCAGTTCGCCCACCCCGGTCCACATGAGGATGAGCTCTTTGGGCGGAACTTTGGCCCCATCACGGGGGGAAAGGGGTTCTAGAGCCCGCGGCTGGGCTGGGCCGCCCATGGAGGCCATGGAGGTGGTGGCCACCGCCGTGGGACCGGCCGCCAGGGCTTCTGGGGTGCCGGCGCTATCGGGGGCCGGGGTGGCCTCCTGGCTCGCGGGGGGCGCCTCTGCCACCGGCGCCGGGCCACCGGAACCCAGGAGGGGCACTTTGACCTCCTGGCCGATGCTCAACATGCTGTGCTCGGTCATGCCCTCGTTGATGGCTACGATCTCGTCCACGGTGGTGTCGTACTTCCCCGCTAGGTAAACCAGGCTATCCCCGGCCTCGATGATGTGCAGGATGAACTGGGGCTCGGGGGTGGGCTCGGCCGCCCCGGAAGCGGAATCGGGGGTGGCGCCGGAACCGGCGGAGGGGATGGCTAGCTCTTGCCCCAAGCCGAGCAGGGTGCGCTCGGTGAGGCCGGGGTTGGCGGCCAGTATGTCGTCCACCGAGAGATTGTACTGGTCGGCGATGGTCCCCAGAACGTCCCCTGAGCGCACCACGTGTACCAGCGGCCCCGGTGTGGGGGTAGCGGTGGGCTCAATAGTGGGCTCGGGAGTGGGAGTCTCGGTGGCGGTGGGGCTGGGTTCAACCGTGGCGGTGGACTCCGAGGGCGCCTCGGTAGAGGCAGGCACGGCGTCGGTGGCCTCGATGGCCGGGGTGTCCGGCGGGGCTTGGGCCAACATGGCGGTCTTGGGCGCGCCCGGCGTCAGAGTGATGCTCACCGCCTGGGCCTGGCCGGAGCGGTCCCGCAGGCCGGCAAAGATGGCGCCGCCGACGATGGCCACGAAGACCAAGGCCAGGGCCGCCGAAAGGTAACCCCGTCCGGCCAGGCTTTGGCCGCAGAGGAGGCAGGTGGTGGCCTGTTGGGCCACGCGAGTGCCGCAGCGAGGACAGCGACGTGGATCCTTATCGTTTGTTTGCATATAGATACCTGGTGATGTGATCCCACCCCGGTGGCAAGGCCAAGAAAAAGAGGGCAACCACCGCCGCAAGCGTAATCCAATTCGAGGCGGTGCGCAAGGGGGTATTTCCAAAGCGGATGCTGACCTGGTGTTCGCCGGCGGGGACGTCAAGGGAAATGACCCCCAGTTCCCCCTCTGGCCGGATGGAGACGGGTTGCCCGTCTACGGTCGCGGTCCATCCCGGGTAGTAGTAGGTGTGGAAGCGGACGCTGCCGGCGGTGGGCAGGCGCACCAGTACCGTCTGCACGTGGCCTCCCGCGCGGAGGGACTGCATCTCTGCTCCCGCGACATCGCTCTCGGCCAGGGGGAGGGGCTCCCCCGCCAGGTAGGCGGCCACCTTGGGGGAATCGGCGGGCATGTGCTCGGCCCAGGCGGTCATCCCCCGCATGTCGGTGTGCTCCAGCTCGAAGTCTATCACCCCCACCGGCTGCTCGGCCCGGGTCGAGGGGGGGGTGTGCTGGGGCTGGGCGTAAGGCAGGCCGGCGGCCACCGCCAACAGACAGAGAACCACCGCTGTGGAGGCGCGGCCGGCCCCGGCATAGCGGGCGCCAAGCCCGGCGAGCAGGGCCAGGGAGAGGGTGACCACCCCCAGGAGTCGCCAGGGGAACTGAGCCAGCGAGAGGAGGGGCGCCGCCTTCCAGACCGGTCCACTCACGGAGAGCATCAGGAAAGCATAGGCGAGGGCGGCGACCCCGAAGAGCCGAGCCGCCGGAGCCGTCCGCCGGTCCCGCCGGGCCAGGAGCACCCCGGCCAGCCCCAGGCCCAAGGGCACCAGGCCGATCTGGAGGGACATATCGTCGTCGGGGCCGGGGACGGCATAGCCGTAGCCCCAGAAGGGCGACAGGAGCTGGCCGAGGTAGACGAAGTGCTCGCTCAGGTTGTAGTTATCCCGTGTCCACTGGTCCTGGGCGATGTAGCGGCGCTCGGTCAGGGAGGGGATGAGGGAGAAGGCGGCCAGGGCCACCGCCAGGGCCCCGGCGGCGGCCAAGCTCGCCCAGGCCCGGCCTCGGCGGAGGCGGCCATGTCGCCAAAGGGCGAAGAGAGCGAAGGCCCCCAGGAGAGGGGTGAACAGGAAGGCGGTGACGTTGTGGGTGAGGAGGAGGGCCCCGTAGGCCAGGGCCGCCCCGGTCACTCGCCGGCGGGAGGGAGCGGCGGCCAGCCTCCAGAAGGCCCACAGGACCCAGGGATAGAGGGCCAGGGCGAAGGACTCGGCCAGGGCGGAGCGCACGTACATGTCCACGAAGCGATAGGGGGCGAAGGCGTAGACGACGGCGGCGACTAAGCCGGCGGCCGGTCCGGCCAGGGCCCCGGCCAGCAGGAACATCCCGGCGGCGGAGAGGGCCAGGCCGACAGCGTAGGTGGCCTTCACGGCGTCGGTGATGCCGGCCCCGGCCAGGTGGAAGCCCTCGGCCAGGTAGTAGGCCAGGGGGGAGTAAAAGACGAAGGTGGGATAGCCGTAGCCCAGGGCGTGGTCCGGTCCCCAACGGGGCACCAGGGCCCCATCGCGTATGGCCTGATCGAACTCGACCAGGAAGAAGAGGCTGTGGGGGGCGTCGTGGGCCTCCAGGAAGTAGCCGGGGGCCAGGAGGGGGGCGACGGCGAAGCCGGCCAGAAGCAGGGCCAGTAATAGGTAGCGATGGTGCAATCTCACCTCGCTCTCCTCCGGCGGAAGGCCGCGGCAGCAGCCAGGCCCACAAGGGAAAGCACCGCCGATAGCAGGGTGATCCCGGTGGCGGCTTGGCGGATGGGAGTGTCCTGGAAGGTCAGGAGCAGGACGTGGCGGCCCGGGGGCACGGCGACGCTGATCCGCCCCAGCTCCCCCTCGGGCACGATCTCGGCGGTGCCGGTGACCTCGCCGGTGTTCTCATCCAGGATGTAGGCGGTCCAGCCGGGATAGTAGAAGGTGTAGAAGCGGACGTGCTGCCGGTCGTCCTTGGCCTGGAACCACACTCGCTCGAAGGTGGTGCCGGAGGCTTGGGAGTGGACGGCCAGCTTGTCGGTGCTGTAGGCGTCCACGTAGTCCACCCGGGTGGTCACCTCGATCCCGGCCATGATCTGATCCGCCAGGGGGGACCAGCGGGGAATGCGTTCCACCCAGGCGGTGGATCCGGTCATCTCGTCGGCGCTCTGCTGGAAGCGCATCAGGCCTTGGAGGGACACCGGGCCCTCGGCCGGAGGGCGGACCTCGCTCCGGAGGTAGGGGTAGACGGGCAGGAGCACCAGCAGGCCCCAGAGGGCGGTGAGAGCCAGGTTGGCCCGCGAGGGGCGCCAACCGCTGAAGGCGGCCGCCCCCAGGAAGGCCAGGGAGAGGATGGTCAGGGCCAGAAGGCGCCAGGGGAACTGGGCGAAGCTGACCAGACCCAGGGCCTCCCACACCGGCTCCGAGAGGGGCAGCATCAGGAAAACCACCCCGGCGGTGATGGCCAGGAAGTAGCCGGCTCCCCGTCGCCAGGCCGGGGAGAGGCGGCGCCAGGACAGGAGCCCCATGACGGTCAGGAAGACGGGGGCCAACCCCAACTGGAAGGACATGCCGTCGTCGGGGCCGGCCAGGCTGGCGCCGAACCCCCAATCCAGCCGGAAGAGCTGGAAGAGGCTGACGAAGTGGTTTCGGTACTCGTAGTAGCCGCCCACCCACTGGTCGGTGCGGACGTACTGGTGCTCCAGGAAAGCGGGCACCCAGAAGATGGCGCTCAGGCCCAGGCCCAGGAAGACCCCCAGGGCCGCCGGCGTCAGGACTCGGACGGCCCGGCCCAGCTTCCCGATCCGGGACCGGGGGCCGGTGGGCCGCTCGGCAGTGAAGCGGGACCAGGCCAGGACCAGGATGTAGCCGCCGAGGATGGGGGAGAAGAGCAGGGCCAGGAGGTTGCTGCTGAGCATGAGCCCGGCGTAGGTGCCGGCGGCCACCACGATGGGAACCAGTGATCCCCAGGCTCTTCCGGGAGTCTGTTGAGGCACGCTTGAAAGGGTGTCGCGGTACAACCGGCCGAAGCCCCAGAGGCACAGGGGCAGGAAGGCCAGGGCCACCACCTCCGCCAGGGAGGCACGGACATACAGGTCCGCCAGGTGGTAGGGGGCATAGAGGTAGAGCAAGGCCCCCAGGGTGGCGGCAGGCGGACCGGTGTAGAGGCGCAGCCACAAGTACATGGCCAGAGCGGAGCCGATGGCGGCCAGGGCGAAGACGGCCTTCACCGCCGTGACCAGGTCCAGCCCCAGGAGATGCAGGGCCTCGCCGGCGTAGGAGGACAGGGGGCCGTAGATGTTGAAGAAGGGGTAGCCGTAGCCGAAGGTGAAGTCCGGGGCCCAGCGGGGGTAGAGGACCCCATCGCTGATGGCGCGGTCGAACTCGAAGAGGAAGTAGACGCTGTGGCGGGCGTCCTGCGCCCCCCAGTGGTAGCCCGGGAGCAGCAGGGGTCCGATGGCGAACAGGGATAAGGCCAGGAGGAGGGCCACCCAGGTCCAACCGGGCACGGGCTTGGTGGGGGTGTTACCGGTCAAGGCGCAGCTCCAGGGCGGTGGTGCCGTCGGCCAGGGGCAAGCGCTCGCCCGTCTCCAGATCGTAGAGCCCTAGGGCAATCCGGTAGCCTTCGCGCGGGCCTTCTACATCCACGTAGACGGGGTGGTCGTCGGTGACCAGCTCGCCCGGGCGCCAGGTACTGGTGGGGGCGTCGCCGTCGGCGGGCCAGGAGTCCCGTTGCCCCCACTTGCGGCCGTCGGCATCGAGCACGTGGACGAAGACGGTGTAGTCGCGGGTCAGGGGTTGGGTGGCCTGCCAATAGAGTCGCAGGTGAGGGGTCGCCCCGTGCCGCAAGGGGCCATGCAGCTCGGCCCGGACCAGGAGTATACGTCCCCCGTCGAAGCTCGCCAGGGGAGTGGCGGCGGGGGCCACGGCGGTCACCGGGACGTCCAGGGCCGGGATGGCCAGGATCAGGGCCAAGAGGCCCACGGCGGCGGCCCGGTGCCCCGGCCCGGCCAGGCGGGGACCGATGGACAGCGACATGACCCACACTAGGACGAAGGTGGCCAGGGCGATCAGTTGCCAAGGCCCTTCCAGGATGGCGCCCAACCCCAGCCGCCACAGAGGCTCCGCCGGGGGAGTGGCCAGGAGAACGAGCGCGATGATCAGCGCCGCCGGGATCAGCCAGGCCCTCCGACGCTCAGCTCCCGGTCCCACGGTCAGAGAGGCGGCTACCAGGCCCAGGGGCAGCACTCCCAGGGTCAGGGGTGCGGGTACACCGGGGCCCCAAGGCAAGCTATGGACGGCGTAGCCCCAGTGGTAGGCGACCAACTGGTAGGGATAGGCGAACTGAAGGAAGGGGGCCAGGGAGTACAGGGAACCCTGGCGCAGGGCCGGCACTACGGTCCAGACCACCGCCGCGGCCAAACCCCCCAGGAACCAGAGGGCGGGCCGCCGACCCCGAGCGACAACCATGGCTCCGACCACCAGGGCGGCCACCAGCGAGAAGCCGAGATGCGACACCCCCATAGCCAGGCCGATCAGAACGCCGGCGATGGCGCCGATGACCCTCCGTCCGGTCATCGTTAGGATCAGCCACGGAAGCAAACCCAGGGCCAGGCTCCCCCCCAGCGCCCCCCGCACGTAGACGGCACCTAGGACCATGGGGGAGTAGGCCCACACCAGGGCCAAAGCCAGGGAGACGGCGGGCGTCAGGCTCCGTCGAAGCACCAGGTAGAAGCCCGTCGCTCCCAGCAGGAGAGAGAGCCCGAACCCGACTTTGACCGCCGCCGGGCCGTCCAGGCCGGCGTAACGCGAGGCTCCCGCCAGGAAGTAGGGCAGTGCCCCGTCCCCGTTCAGGGGCCCGGTTTGGGAGTAGGGTGGGGACCAGGCCAAGGGCCGGCCGGCAGCCTCCCAGGCGTAGAGGGAGTAGACGGGAGCGAATCCCGAGTGCGGCTGGAAGTAGCCCGGATACCCCAGGGGCGCCAGGGCGAAGGCACAGAGGATCAGCAGGGCGGGAAGGGCGGCTCTATTGGAGGCGGGCACTCGGCCCGGGTGTGTCTCAACTTGGGGGCCGGTTTCGGTGCCGATACCAGGCCCACACCCGTCATGCTGAACGGAGCGCTTCTCAGCGGAGTGAAGCATCTCGTCCACGCGAGGCGAGACCCTTCACTTCGTTCAGGGTGACGGCTTCGAGGATCTGTGAGCTGATCCTGCCCCGAAAATGAGCCGCACCCCTCAGCCCCCGTCCCCGAGCGAGGCTCACTGAGGCGGGCCCGCCAGCCCCAGATCGTCGGCGATGCCCTGCATGGCCTCCAGGACGATGGCGATATGCTCGTTGAGCTCGATGCCCAGATCGGCGGCGCCCCGCTCGATGTCCCGGCGGTTGATGGCGGCAGCAAAGGCCTTGTCCTTCCACTTGTTCCGCACCGACTTCACCTTCACGTCCAGGATGGACTTGGAGGGGCGGACCAGGGCCACGGCGGAGATCAGCCCGGTCAACTCATCCACGGCGAAGAGGGCCTTACGCAGAGGAGTATCGCGAGGGATATCGGCGTAGTCGGCGTGTGAGAGGAGGTCGAGAATGGTCTCCTCCGGGTAGCCGCGTTGGCGCAGGATCTCCGCCCCGGCGAAGCAGTGCCACTGCTCTTGGGGGATATCCCCACCCATCTCGGGGTACTTCTCGTAGTCGAAGTCGTGTACCAGCCCGATGGCGCCCCAGGCTTCCTCGTCCTCCCCGTATTTGCGGGCGTAGGCGCGCATGGCTGCCTCCACCGCCAGCATGTGACGGCGCAAGCCGACGTTGTCAATGTGCTCAGTTACCAGGCCCCATGCTTCATCTCGTGTCATGCTGAACCCCCGGCAGGCGGAGAACGAAGCCCCGCCCGCGAAGTAATGGTCAAGGATGGGCCATTATGGCTAGTGCGTGCCGACCGGGCAATCCGGCAGGGGAGGGAGGGCCACAGAGGCACAGAGACACGGAGAATGAAAAAGAGGGGGAGCCGTTGGCGGGGAGGGTTGTTCTCAGCTGTCCCCATTTTCCTCAGCCTTTTTCTGTGTCTCCGTGCCTCTGTGGCTTGCTCTTATCCCCGGCCCGACACAATGTCCCCCACGTCCACCAGGTAGACCTGGCGCTCGCTCTCGTGGATGGAGTCGAAGGAGACTCGGGTGCCGTCCCGGTTCCAGCGGGGGTCTCCGTGTCCTTCTCCGGTTCTCCGATCCCCTACCCACGATACTCCTGTCTCAGCAGGGCATAGAGGGCACTGTCGTAGTACTTGCCGTCGTCCTCCAGGACGTACTCACGCCTCACGCCCTCGAGCCGAAACCCCAGCCTCTCCAACATCGTGGTGGACCTGGTGTTGACGACCAAGGTAGTGGCCTCGATACGGTTCAGGTGCATGTACTCAAACCCGAACCTCAACATGGCGGCGATCGCCTCGGTGGCAATGCCCTGGCCCCAGTAGGCCCGCGCCATATCGTAGCCGATGGCCACCCGGCGGTGGCGCCGATTCCAGTCGTGGAACCCGACCAGCCCCAAAGCTACGTCCTCGTTCGGGAACGTGATTACCCAGCAAGCGCCGGTCTGAGCAGGCCACTCCGCCTTCACCTCGGCGATCAACTCCAGGGCCTCGGAGACCTCCACCATCGGGTCCGAGTTGTACTTCTGGACCTCGGGATCGCTTCGGAAGACAAACAGCGACGCGGCGTCACCGGCAACCGGCTCCCGCAGCCGCAGCCGATCGGTCACCAATGCCGGCAGCTCATCCCGCTCTATCGGCAGACCTTCCCTCATCCCTCACCTCCATCCCTTCAAGCGAAGCGGTTCACGACCTCAACCTATCCTGCCTTCCATACCAACCGGACCCGGTGAGTGACCTATGGTGAGGTAGAAGGACATGCTGTAAGATATCCCTCTACGGGGGACCGGCCGCTCGTGGCCGGCTCGGTCCAGGTTCTTGTCTCCAAGGAGACTGCCCATGGCCCGCACGCCTGCCCATCAGGAGAAGGCACCCCTGTTGATGGGCGACCTCCGGGAACTCCGGCTTCCCATCGTCACCGACCTCTGCCTGGCCACCATCGCCCTTACCTGGATCTGGTGGCTGGTCATCTTTCCGGAACAGGAATACCCCGCCCAGCTCCCCCTGCTGGCCCCGCCCATGCTGCCCTCGACCATCGCTCTCGGGGTGCTGCTGGCCAAACGGGCGCCCCTGTGGGCTCGCAGCCTCCTGCTCCTGGTTGGCTTCGAAGCCACCTTCACTCTCGGGTACTTCTGGAGCCTCAACCCCGTCTGGCTATACTATCAGGTCCTCACCATCGTCGTCGCCGGACTGCTCGTCGGCCGGAAGGCCACTTTCATCGCCGCCTCCCTTGCCGCCCTAGTTTCCGTGCAATGTATCCGGATGGCGGTCGGCCAGGCGGACCTGAGCCTGATAGCCCCCCTCGCCGGGTTACTTCTCGGCACCGCCGCCACCTCCTGGCTCTCCTCCGGCAGCCTCTAC
>JBBQIE010000065.1:0-8483 GCA_038324625.1 Anaerolineae bacterium
GAAGCACAACCGACAGGGAGCGCGGTGAAGACATGGGCATGACCATATCGGAGAAGATTCTGGCCGCGCACTGCGGTCGTGAGGTAGTGGAGGCGGGGGAGTTCGCGGACGTCAGCGTGGACATGGTCTTGTCCAATGACATAACCGCGCCCATCGCCATCCGCGAGTTCGCTCGCATCGGCATATCCAAGGTATTTGATCCGGCCAAGGTGGCCTTGGTATGCGACCACTTCACCCCCAACAAGGACATCAACTCGGCGGAGCAGTGCAAGGTCGTGCGCCAGTTCGCTCGCACTCAAGAGGTCCCGAACTTCTATGACGTGGGGCAGGTGGGCATCGAGCATGCGTTGCTGCCGGAGCAGGGACTGGTCCTGCCCGGGCAGGTAGTGGTGGGGGCCGATTCGCATACCTGCACCTACGGTGCCCTGGGGGCTTTCGCCACCGGGATGGGCTCCACGGACATTGCGGTGGCCATGGCCACCGGTCGCATCTGGATGCGAGTGCCGGAGTCCATGCTCTTCCGGTTCGAGGGCGAGCTTCAACCCTGGGTGGGGGGTAAAGACCTCATCCTGCACACCATCGGTGACATCGGGGTGGACGGGGCCCTCTACCGAGCCATGGAGTTCCGGGGCTCGACCATTTCGGACCTGAGCATCGAGGGCCGCCTGACCATGGCTAACATGGCTATCGAGGCCGGGGGCAAGGCGGGCATGTTCGCCGTGGACGACGCCACCTTGGAGTACGTTCGCGATCGGGCCAAAGTGCCCTATACCGTGTACGAGGGAGACCCGGATGCCTCCTACGTCGAGACGCGGGAGTATGACGCCTCGCGCATACCCCTCACCGTCTCCAAGCCCCATCTTCCGAGCAACACCGCCCCGGCGGAGGATCTCTCCGACGTGACCCTGGATCAGTCGGTGATCGGGTCCTGCACCAACGGGCGCATCGAGGATATCCGGGTGGCGGCGCAACTCCTCAGGGGACGAAAGGTCCACCCCTACGTGCGCTGTATCATTATCCCCGCCACTCAGGCCATCTATCTCCAGGCGATTCGGGAGGGGCTGGTCGAGGACCTGGTAGAGGCGGGGGCGGTGGTGAGCACCCCGACTTGCGGGCCCTGCCTGGGCGGTCACATGGGCATCCTGGCGGCGGGTGAACGCTGCATCTCCACCACGAACCGCAATTTCGTGGGACGGATGGGCGCCAAGACGAGCGAGGTATATCTGGCCGGGCCGGCGGTGGCGGCGGCCTCGGCGGTGTTGGGTAGGATAGGCATTCCTCAGGAGCTGTGACGATGCGGAAGTACACCGTAGCCCTGGTCGGTATTGGTCTGGTAGGCACGGAGATCATCCGGGTCCTGAATCAGCGCGATTTCCCCATGGCTGAACTCCGGATTATGGCCACCCGAGATCGAGAAGAGGACATTGACGGCGAGACCTACGAGGTGACCCAGGCCACCATTGACCGCTTCCGCGGGGTTGACTTCGCTTTCTTCGCGGGCACCGAGGGTGCCCGCGGCGCTTCCCGTGAATGGGGCTGGAAGGCGGTCGAACAGGGGGCGGTGGTCATAGATAACGGCGACGACTTCCGCATGGACGACCGGGTGCCGTTGGTGGTTCCGGAGGTGAACCCGGAAGCGCTTAGGACGCACCAGGGCCTCATCGCCAATCCCAACTGCTCGACCATCCAGATGGTGGTGGCCCTGGCCCCGCTTCATCGGGCGGCCAAGATTCGCCGGATAGTAGTCAGCACCTACCAGGCGGTGTCGGGCACGGGCAAGGGTGCCGTGGACGAGCTCCTGCAGCAGGTGGCGACTACCCTGCGCGGTGAGCCCACGGAGCCGCGGGTCTACCCGCATCAGATCGCCTTCAACTGCTTCCCTCACATCTCCGGCCTGAAGGACGAGTACCCGGGGTACTACGGGGAAGAGATCAAGATGATCAAGGAGACCCGGAAGATGCTCTCCGCACCGGACCTGGCCGTGACTGCCACCTGCGTCCGGGTGCCGGTGTTCAGCGGTCACAGCGAGGCCATCAACGTCCAATTCGAGCGGGAAGTCACCCCCGACGAGGCGCGGGCCATCCTCTCCGAGGCCCCGGGCCTCCTGGTGGTGGACGATCCGGCGGAGGCAGTGTACCCCACGCCGCGGATGGCCACCGGCCGGGATGAGGTCATGGTGGGTCGCATCCGCAAGGACCCCAGCACTGAGAACGCCCTCGACATGTGGGTGGTGGCGGACAACATCCGCAAGGGCGCGGCCCTGAACGCCGTCCAGATCGCCGAGAAGATGATCGAGATGAAGCTGGTCTAGGAGCCGCCCGTGGCCTATCGAGCCTGGCTGGAGTGCGTCCGGGGGTGCGGCCAACGCTACCCCATCGGTCGAGTGGTGTACGAGTGCGAGCAATGCGGCGGATTAGTGGACGTCGAGCACGACGTGGAGGAGCTGCGCAAGCGCTCGCCCGCCGGATGGATGCACCTATTCCACGACCGCCTGCGCAGCAACGAGTGGCCCTACGGCAGCGGGGTCTGGGGCAAGAAGGAGTGGGTGGCCCCCTGGGTGGACAACGAGAACGTGGTGTCCATGTACGAGGGCCACAGTAACCTCTTCTGGGCCGAGAGGCTGGGAGACCAGATCGGGGTGCCGGACTTGTGGGTCAAGCTCTGCGGTAACAGCCACACCGGCTCCTTCAAGGATCTGGGCATGACGGTGCTGGTGTCGTCGGTGAAACAGATGATGGCCGACGGCCAGCCGATCCGGGCGGTGGCCTGTGCCTCCACCGGCGACACGTCGGCCGCCTTGGCGGCCTACGGGGCCGCCGCCGGCATCCCCACGGTGGTGATCCTGCCGCGAGACAAGGTCTCTACCGGCCAGTTGGTCCAGCCCATGTCCAACGGGGCGGTGGTGTTCTCCCTGGATACCGACTTCGACGGCTGCATGGCCATCGTCCGGCGGGTGGCCGAGGACAAGACCATCTACCTGGCCAACTCCATGAACCCCCTGAGGATGGAGGGCCAGAAGACGGTCGGGGTGGAGATCGTGCAGCAGTTCGACTGGGAAGTCCCGGACGTGATCGTGATCCCAGTGGGGAACCTGGGCAACGTCAGTGCCATCGGCAAGGGACTGCTGCTGATGCAGGACCTGGGGCTCATATCGAAGCTGCCTCGGCTGGTCTGTGCCCAGGCGGAGCGGGCTAACCCCCTCTACCGGAGCTATCTCACTGGGTTCGAGGAGTACCGGCCGGTGCAGGCGCAGCGGACGCTGGCCAGTGCCATCCAGATCGGCAACCCGGTCAGTTACGAGCGGGCGGTCAAGGTTCTCAAGCAATTCGACGGGGTGGTAGAGCAGGCCACCGAGGACGAGTTGGCCAACGCGGCCGCGAAGGCGGACCGCACCGGGATGTACACCTGCCCGCACACGGGCGTGGCCCTGGCGGTGCTGTTCAAGTTGGTCGAGCGCGGTGATATACGAAGCGATGACAAGGTGGTGGTGATCAGCACCGCTCACGGGCTCAAGTTCACCGACTTCAAGGTAGGCTACCACCTGAACTCACTGCCGGAGGTGGAGGCGGAGCGCCCCAACCGGCCCATAGAGTTGCCGGCCGACTACGACGAGGTCATGAGGGCTCTGGACGAGGTCCTGCCCGCCTAGAGCCGGGGACAAGGCATGGCTCGTCATGCTGAACGCACGGGTAGGGGCGAATCTTGTATTCGTCCCCGGCCACCGAGGGCGAACACAAGGTTCGCCCCTACGGATTGTGGTATAGGCTTCCGACATGACGCTGAAAGGCATGAGGTTCTCAGGGTGACGTTGCGGAAGACGCGAGACCACTGCAAGTTCGGCGAAGGGACGACGAGGGAGAGTGCTATGCGGCTACAAGGCAGAGTATGGAAGTATGGGGACAACGTGGATACCGATGCCATCATCCCGGCCCGGTATCTCAACGTGTCCGAGCCCGACCAACTGGCCGGACACTGCATGGAGGACATGGACGCTTCCTTCGCCTCCTCGGTGCGCCCAGGCGACATAATCGTGGGCCAAGCCAACTTCGGGTGTGGCTCCTCACGGGAGCACGCTCCCCTGGCCATCAAGGCCGCCGGGGTCAGCATGGTGGTGGCGGAGAGCTTCGCCCGCATCTTCTATCGCAACTCGATCAACATCGGCCTGCCCATTCTGGTCTCACCCGAGGCGGTGGCCGGCACCAAGGCCGGGCAACGGCTTGAGGTGGACCTGGAGTCGGGAGAGATCCGGAATCTGGACACCGGGCAGGTCTTCTGGGCGCAGCGGTATCCGGAGTTCATGATGGAGATCATCCGAGCCGGCGGTCTGGTGGAGAAGGTGAGGGACGATCTGGGTCTCACAGAGAAGGCGGAGGGTTAGGCTAAAGACATGAATGCGACCATAACGGTTCTACCGGGAGACGGCATCGGCCCTGAGATCGTGGAGCAGGCGCTCAAGGTCCTGGACCGAGTGGGTGAGGCGTTCGGGCACCAGTTCGAGACCCGTGAGGCCCTCATTGGGGGCATTGCCATAGATGAGACGGGCACCGCCCTGCCGGACGAGACCAAGGAGTTGTGTCAGGGGAGCGACGCCGTGCTTCTGGGCGCGGTGGGCGGGCCCAAGTGGGACGACCCGCGGGCCAAGGTCCGGCCGGAGCAGGGCCTCCTGGGGATTCGCAAGGAGCTGGGCCTCTTCGCCAACCTGAGGCCGGTGAAGGTGAGCCCCTATCTATTGCACGCATCGCCGCTGCGACCGGACATCGTGTCGGCGGTGGACTTGATGGTGGTGCGGGAGTTGACGGGGGGTATCTATTTCGGCAAACGGGGGCGGTACGAGTCAGAGTCGGTGGAGCACGCCTTCGATACCCTCGACTACGGTGCCGACGAGATAGAACGGGTGGTCCGTTTCGCCTGCGAGTTGGCGGGAAAGCGCCGCAAGCTGGTGTCCTCGGTGGACAAGGCTAACGTACTCGAGTCCTCACGCCTGTGGCGCGAGGTGGCGACGGGGGTCTTCGAGGACTACCCCGACCTGGAGCGGGAGCACGTGCTGGTGGACGCCTGCGCCATGTTCCTGGTGCGCCGACCGGCCACTTTCGACGTCATCGTCATGGGTAACATGTTCGGCGACATCCTGACCGACGAGGCCTCCATGATCGCCGGCTCGATGGGGATGCTTCCCTCGGCTTCGCTGGGAGAGGGTACCCTCGGCCTATACGAGCCCATTCACGGGTCGGCGCCCAAGTACACCGGCCTGGACGTGGCCAATCCCTTGGCCACCGTCATGAGTGCCGCCATGCTTCTGCGGCACTCGTTAGGGCTGGAGACGGAGGCGACGGCGGTGGAGAAAGCCGTGGACCAGGTCCTGGCTGACGGCTATCGTACCCGCGATATCCACAGTGGGGCGGCAGAGGAGACCCGAGTGGGCACGGCGGAGATGGGTTCTCTGGTGGCGGAGAGGATCGGTCACTAGGGGCTCGCCCCGAGGGCCGGTGAAAGTGACGAAGGAGGCAGACTAATGCCAATCCCGGAAGCGAAGTACATCTGGTTCGATGGCGAGCTGGTTCCCTGGGGTGAGGCCAAAGTACACGTGCTCACCCACGCGTTGCACTACGGGTCCAGCGTCTTTGAGGGCATCCGCGCCTACCCCCTGGAGAGCGGGCCGGCCGCCTTCCGCCTGGACGAGCACCTGCAGCGGCTGCTGGACTCGGCCAAGATCTACCGGATGCCCATGCTGTACGGCCTCGACGAGCTTAGGCAGGCGGTCAAGGAGCTGGTTGGCGCGAACGGACACAAGGGATGCTACATCCGTCCCTTGGCCATGCGCTCCTACCGCGAGATGGGGGTGGACCCTCGGGGTTGCCCCGTACAGACGGTAATCGCCACCTGGGAGTGGGGAGCCTACCTGGGCGCCGACGCCATCGACAAGGGCATTGACGTCTGTGTGTCCTCCTGGAACCGCATGGCACCCAATACCTTTCCCTCGCTGGCCAAGACCTCGGCCAACTACGCCAACTCCCAGCTGATCAAGATGGACGCCCTGGAGAACGGCTATGCCGAGGCCATCGTCCTGGACACCAGCGGCTACGTCTCTGAGGGCAGCGGCGAGAACCTCTTCCTGGTCAAGAAGGGGGCCATTTACACCCCGCCCTTGGCCAACTCAGTGCTGGGCGGCATCACTCGTGATTGCGTGCTGACCCTGGCCCGAGACTTGGGCTACAGCATCCAGGAGCAGGTGATGACCCGCGAGATGCTCTACCTGGCCGATGAGCTCTTCTTCTCGGGGACGGCGGCGGAGATCACGCCTATCCGTTCGGTGGATAAGATCACCATCGGCTCCGGCAGCCGGGGCCCGATCACGGCAGCGGTGCAGAAGGCTTTCTTCGAGATAGTGCAAGGGCGAGGACCGGACCGTCATGGCTGGCTTACTCCGCTCACTTCGAGCAGCTAGAGAATAGGCAAGTGAGGTTGGCATGCAATCGGTAGTGATATACGACACCACTCTGCGCGATGGGGCCCAACAGGAGGGCGTCTCCTTCTCCCTTGACGATAAGGTCAAGCTGCTGCGGCGGCTGGATCGCTTCGGCATTCACTACATCGAGGGGGGATGGCCGGGATCCAACCCTAAGGACGCGGAGTTCTTCGAGGCGGCGCGGGGAATTGAGCTCAAGAACTCGACTCTCACCGCTTTCGGGAGCACCTGTCGTGCCGGAGTCGCCGCCGAGGACGATGCCAACCTCCGTATGTTGCTGGCCGCCGAGACACCCGCTGTGGCCATCTTCGGCAAGAGCTGGGATCTGCACGTCACCGAGGTCCTGCGCACCACCCGGGACAACAATCTGCGTATGATCGAGCAGAGCGTCGCCTACGCCAAGTCCCACGGGCGGGAGGTGATCTACGACGCCGAGCACTTCTTCGACGGCTACCGGGCCGACCCCCAGTATGCCCTGGAGACGCTGCGAGCGGCGGCGCGAGGCGGGGCGGACGTCTTGGTGCTGTGCGATACCAATGGCGGATCGCTGGTCTCGGAGATTCAGGAGGCCACCAGAAAGGCCATCGGCCTCAGCGAGGTGGCGGTGGGCATCCATTGCCACAACGACTCCGGGTTGGCGGTAGCCAACAGCCTGGCGGCAGTCGAGGCGGGGGCGGTGCATGTGCAAGGCACCATCAACGGCTACGGCGAGCGCTGCGGCAACGCCAATCTCTGCGCCATTCTGCCCAACCTGCAACTGAAGATGGGATATGCCGGGGTACCGGCCGAATCGCTTCCCTACCTCACCGAGTTGTCGGGCTATATCGCGGAGCTGGCGAACATGGCCTTGGCGCCCACCACTCCCTACGTCGGCTCCAGTGCCTTCGCCCACAAGGGCGGGATGCACGTGGACGCGGTCATGAAGGTGGAACGGAGTTTCCAGCACATAGACCCGGATCTGGTCGGCAATCGCAAGCGCATCCTGGTCTCAGAGCTCTCCGGAAAGAGCAATGTCCTGCGCAAGGCGGAGGAGTTCGGCCTGGCTAATGCCATGGATACCGCCGCCCTCACCGGCATCTTGGTACGGATCAAGGACCTGGAGGCTAGGGGATTCGCTTTCGAGGGGGCCGAGGGCTCGGTGGAACTCATGATGCTGCGATCCATTGACGGCTATCGCCCCGCCTTCGAGCTGGTGGACTTCATGGTCTTGGTGGAGCGGAGGCTGGGGCGAGGGCTTCTCGCCGAGGCCACGGTCAAGCTTCGGGTCAACGGGGAGGTCTACCTGACCGCCGCCGAGGGCGACGGTCCGGTGAACGCTTTGGATCAGGCCATGCGCAAGGCCCTGTTGCCCCGGTATCCGCGGTTGGCCAACGTGCATCTGACGGACTACAAGGTGCGCATCCTGAATGAGGCCAGCGGCACCGCCGCCGTGACGCGGGTGTTGATTGACTCTACCGATGGGCGTCGGGAGTGGACGACGGTGGGCAGCTCGGAGAACATTATCGAGGCGTCGTGGATCGCTCTGGCCGATAGCCTCGAATACGCTTTGGCCAAGGGGCTGGGATACCCGGAGAGTGAGGCCGAGTAGCGCTCTCGGTCCCGCCAGGGGAGCCTCACGCAAAGACGCTGAGGCGCAAAGGTAAGAGGTAGAGTGCTGCACCGCTTCTGAGACTGAAACGCCCGAGGGCACACGCCCTCGGGCGTGAGTTCTTGCCGTAAACGGGGAGTCTTCGCTAAGGAGCGGTGGGCTCTGCCTGGGATTCGCTTTCCGGGGAGGTCATGCGCTGGAAGGCGGCCAGGGCCACCTCGATCATGTCGTCGGTGGGGGGACGAGTGGTCAGGGTCTGCAGGCTGAGGGACGGGCCCAGGACCACTCTCGCCAGGGGGTGATTCCGGTACCGCGCCGATAGGCGGACGATCTCGTAGGAGACGGCGGCGATCACCGGGACCAGCACCAGCCGGCTGAGGAGCAACAGCGGCAGCGGGGGCCGCCCGAGAAAGCCGAAGACCACCACCG